>JBOIGK010000816.1:0-2310 GCA_050742695.1 Advenella sp.
GCCTGATTTCGATCTGTCGGCCTGGACCGGATTGCTGGCGCCGGGAAAAACGCCAAAAGACACGCTTTTGCCCATCTATGAAGCACTGCGGGTTACCTTATCCGATCCGGACTTGAAGTCCAGATTCAAAAGTATCGGCTTTGACATCGCTCCCATGGGTCCAGATGAGTTCGGTCCTTACATCCGTAAGGAAATCAAGCAATGGGACAGTCTGGCCCGTCAGGCCGGCATCGACCCGCAATGAATAACAAGGTATTGAGTGATATGAAAAATAATAGCGAACCCACTGCAACAGAATTTGCATTTGCGGTGGATGCCCACGCGCATGTCCTGGACACGGCAGCGTTTCCCTTCAGCAACCCAGAGGGCTATCGGCCCGCAGCGAATGAAATTGGTACGGCGCAGGAATTTCGCACCGTCTTGGCCTCCCATGGTCTGACGCATGCCTTGGTGGTCAATCCCTTTGCCGGCTACGGTACCGACAACAGCTGTATGCTCGATGGCATTGCCGCCTCTGGCGGACGATGGAAAGGGGTTGCGTTGGTCGGACACGACGCGAGTGATGCCCATTTGCAAATGCTGACTGACAAGGGTGTCGTTGGCGCGCGCTTCAACACGCTTTTTACGGGCGCCACCTCTCTGGACGGACCCGCCGGCCTGCGCCTGCTCGAAAGAATTCGCGAAATGGGCTGGTTTGCCCAGATCTATTATCACGATGACGGCCTGCTTCGTCTGTTGCCGATCCTGGAAGCTTCGGGTGCGCGTATCGTGGTGGATCATTGCGGATGCCCGGCCGTAGACCAGGGATTGAACCAGCCCGGCTTTCAGGCGCTTCTGGAACTCGGAAAACGCGGCAACGCAGCGATCAAACTATCGGGAGCGTTTCGCTCATCCCGGCAATCGTGGCCTTATGCCGACTGTGATAAGTACGTACAAGCATTGATTGACTCCTTCACCCTTGACAACTGTGTCTGGGGTTCTGACTGGCCGTTCGTGCGAGTGCCACATCGTATGGATTATGGGCCGGTCTACCAGTTGCTGGCGCGCTGGCTGCCCGATGCATCTGACCGGCAACGCGTCCTCTGGGATACTCCCGCCCGCTGGTTCGGCTTTGATACACCAGGAGACAATCTTGCAGGCTAATGACGCAAAGCGACATCACCTCACAGTGGAACAGGCGCACGCATTGTCCATCAATGCGCTGCGCGGCATAGGGTATGACGCAGATCAGGCCGAGACTCTGGCCCGCCATATGCTGGATGCCGCCCTGTGCGGATACGAATACTCAGGGTTGCCAAAAATACTGAACCTTGCAGAATATCATGACAAACGCCAACCTACGGGACCGACTCATACCGTACACGAAACGCCGCTATCGGTGATGCTGGACGCCTGCGGAAATAACGGCATGCTGGCGATTCAGGAAGCGACTGAGCGCGTCATTGTTAAATCGAAAGAGCACGGCTTTGCAGTAGCCGGCGTATATAACAGTTGGATGAGCGGACGCAGCGCCTATTACGTGGAGCAGATTGCCCGGGCAGGCATGATTGGCATTCACACCATCAGCTCCCGGCCACAGGTTGCACCGCCTGGCGCAGCCCGTGCTGCAATCGGAACAAACCCGATTGCTTTCGGGTTTCCGACTCAATCGGATCCTTTGATTATCGATATCGGCACATCGACTGTGATGTTCACTGACCTCGCCCTGAAAGCCAGGCGTGGTGAACTGCTTGCCGAAGGCGTCGCCATTGATGCGCTGGGCCATCCTACACGAGATCCCGTTGCAGCCAGTCACGGTGCTGCGTTACCGTTCGGCGGATACAAGGGTTTCGCATTGGCCCTGGCGATGAATGCACTGGGAGTCTTCGCCGGATCGGGTTATGGCACGGAAGATGCCGGCTATCTCATCCTGGCCATGCGTCCGGATTTGATGATGCCATTGGAGCGTTATCAGGCGGACCTGAGTGCCAACCTCGCTCGCATCAAATCAACGGATCGCCAGCCCGGCGTGCAGGAAATCCGCATACCGTCGGAGCGCGCGTTCGCGCAACGAAAAATCAACCTGAAAAACGGCATCGAACTTGACGAAAATATATACGTAGCACTGCAAAAACTGGGGGATAAAACGAATAACTGTAGCCAAACTAGTAGATAAATGTGGAATAAATAGCCACACTAAATTTAGATAACATAGGCTATTCCTTTGCCTAATACGAACTCTGATATGTGCAACGTCAGTCACTTTCGGTTATTTCCAAGGTAGTAGCCCACGATGCGCCACATCATCATGAACAACATACACAACATGGT
>JBOIGK010000817.1:0-9329 GCA_050742695.1 Advenella sp.
GTACGAACCTTCAGGCAAGGGCACGGTGTATTCCACCACTGTCGTTCGCAACAAACCGGAAAAAGGCGGCGACTATAACGTAGCCCTGATCGATCTGGCCGAAGGCCCCCGCATGATGAGCAGAGTGGAACAGATCGCGCCGGACGAGGTGAAAATCGGCCTGGCGGTCAGCGCCCGCATCAAGCAGACAGACGACAGCGCTTTGCTGGTCTTTGTTCCAGCAGGAGATCGGGCATGATAGATGCGAAACTGCGCGGCGCAACCGCGATTGTCGGAGTCGGACATGCAGGACTGGGGCTGGCGGAAGGCTATACCGAAATGGAAATACTGGTTCAGGCCGCCACACGAGCCGTACGCGACGCCGGCCTGACCATGCAGGATATCGACGGCATCGCCACGGCCAGTGTCGCCTCGACAATGTGGGTAATGCCGGTGATCGAGCACTTGGGCATCAAACCTACCTTTATTGACAACACGATGGTGGGCGGCTCCAGCTTTGTTGCACACCTGATGCCGGCCATGCAGGCATTAGCCTCCGGACAATGCAATGCCGTGCTCGTCTGTTACGGCAGTACGCAACGCAGCTCCACACTGAACCGGGCCGCCATCGGCAACATGCGCAAGGTCATGGACCCGCAGCCTTACGAAAACCCTTATCAGCCATTGAGCCCGCTAAGCTCCTATGCCCTGGCTGCCGCCCGGCACATGCATCAATACGGCACGACACGCGAACATCTGGCCGAGGTGGCCGTTGCCGCCCGGCAATGGGCCCAGCTCAACCCCGAGGCATCCATGCGCGATCCGCTGACAATTGATCAGGTGCTCTCGGCACGCATGGTGTCTGATCCACTGACGGTGCGCGACTGTTGCCTGGTGAGCGATGGCGCCGGCGCCTATGTCCTGGTGCGTGCAGACCGGGCCAAAACGCTCAAGCAGAAACCCGTTTACGTCCTGGGCAACTCTACGGCAGTGTGGAATCGCCAGATTTCCTCCATGGATGATCTGACCGTGACCGCAGCCCAACAATCCGGAAAAATTGCGTTTGAAATGGCTGGCGTCACGCCCTCGGATATTGACGTCGCAGAAGTATATGACGCGTTTACCATCAATACGATTCTGTTCATGGAAGACCTGGGCTTTTGCCGCAAGGGTGAAGGCGGCGATTTTGTAAGCAAAGGCGGGATCGCCCCTGGCGGACACTTGCCTGTCAATACCAACGGCGGAGGCCTGTCTTGCGTGCATCCGGGCATGTACGGCATTTTTATTCTGATCGAAGCGGTCAGGCAGTTACGAGGTCAATGCGATGCCCGTCAGGTTGCCGACGCCCAATTGGCTGTCGTTCATGGCAACGGTGGCACGCTCTCGAGCCAATCGACCGCGATATTGGGCACCGAAGCGACACTTTAAAAATCATTGAATGTCGCCCACAGAACAGATCATACAGACCTGGAAAACGGGCGACATCAGGCTTGGTGCAACAGCGACAGATGAAGATCTGCCGCCAGGATGCCGTGAAGATGCCAAGCAGGCGCATACACAACAATAGCCGGGCAAGCTGCCCTACATTGGAATGAGATGATAAACAAGATTCTAGAAACACACGAAGCGGCATTGAGCCTGATTCCCGAAGGGGCATCCATCATGGTGGGCGGCTTTGGCGACGCAGGCATTCCATTTGAAATGCTGGCCAGTCTTGCAAAAATGGGGACCCGCAACTTAACGATCATCAGCAATAACGCCGGCACGCGCGAGGTCGGGATTGCCCGCCTGATCAAAAATGGCCAGGTAAGAAAAATCATCTGCTCTCATCCACGCCCGCCGCAATCGGATGTGTTCGCCCAAGCGTTTCGTGCCGGCCAGATTGAGCTCGAATGCACCCCGCAAGGCACCCTGGCCGAAAGAATGCGTGCAGCCGGCGCAGGACTGGGCCCGTTTTTTACACCTACCGGCTATGGCACGCGCGTATCGGAAAACAAGGAAGAACGCGTGGTCAACGGTGTTGGCTATGTACTGGAAGAACCCCTGCATGCCGATTTTGCGCTGGTGCGCGCCCATCTGGGAGATCGCTGGGGCAACCTGACCTATCGCTGGGCGGCCAGAAACTTCAATCCCGTCATGTGTACTGCCGCCAGACACACCATCGCGCAAGTCGATAAAGTGGTCGAGCTGGGCAGTATTCATCCCGAACAGGTCATGACCCCCGGAATTTTTGTGAAAAACATCGTACTTGCAGGAGCGCACCATGACTGACTATATCCGTCTTGACAGGGAACAAATTGCCAGACTGGTAGCCAACAGCCTGCCCGATGGCGCCTATGTCAATCTTGGTATTGGCATGCCTACTTCTGTCGCGGACTATCTGCCGCCAGACAGGGAAATTATCCTGCATAGCGAGAACGGCATTCTGGGCATGGGGCGCAGCGCGATTAATGACGAAATCGATACCGACATCATCAACGCCAGCCGCAAACCCATTGTCCTGTTGCAGGGCGCCTCCATTACCGAACATACCAATTCATTTGCCATGATGCGTGGCGGACATCTGGACTACTCGATCCTGGGCGGCTTTCAGGTTGCCGAAAACGGGGACCTGGCAAACTGGATCACCGACGCACCCGATGCCATTGCAGCGATTGGCGGTGCGATGGATCTGGCCGTAGGAGCAAAGCAGGTGCTGATCATGATGGAGCATACAACCAAGACCGGCGCAGCCAAACTGCTGCATCAATGCACGTACCCGCTGACCGGCGCCGGCGTGGTCGACTATGTTTACACCGATCTGGCTATCGTTCAGGTGTGCGAGGGCCGCTTTATTATACGGGCCATGGTGCAAGGGCTGACGCAGCAGCAATTGCAGGACCTGAGCGAGGCGACATTGCATATGGATGGCCCGTGCCAGACAATCCGGGTGGACAGTGCGGGGCAACCCTATCTGGATTGAAAAACAGATAGGCAGTGCAATGATCGCGTGTGGCGTACACGCGCCAGGAGGAGCCCGCGCCATTGCCTGCCATTGAGCAACAAAAGGTTGCACCACCTTGCCGCATCCTGAAAAAACGCCCTGCAAACGGCGATTACAAGTGTGATTGATTACACGGCAGCAAAGCATCACTGGCAGGCATCATTGCCTGCCATCAAGAGCAATATAAAATTCAAGGAGACATCATGAAGACAACATTCAACCGACTGCGACATCTGATGCTGCGCGCAAGCGTGCTGGCATTCGGGCTGGCGCTCAGTGCAGGCGCCCAGGCCTTTTTCGACAAACCCATTACACTGCTGATTCCTTATCCACCGGGTGGCAGTGCCGATATGCTGGCCCGCCCCATTGCCGCGCAAATGCAGAAAACAATCAAACAACCCGTTGTGCTTGAATACCGCCCCGGTGCCGGCGGCACGATCGCTACGGCACAGTTGGCACGGTCCAAACCCGATGGCTATACCGTGCTGATGGTGCTGGCCGCGCACGCGATAAACCCAAGCATGTATAAATCGCTGCCCTACGATACTGAAAAGGATTTCGCGCCGGTATCGGTCCTGGCGACCTTGCCCATGCTGGTCACCGCCGCCAAGCAGACACCGGCAAATACGACACAGGAGTTGATCGATTATGCCAGGGCCAACCCGGACAAGCTCACATTTGCCTCTGCCGGCAATGGCAACACCAGCCATCTGGCAGCAGAATTGTTCAAAAGCGCCACCAACACCAAAATGATCCATGTCCCCTACAAAGGCAGCGGACCCGCCGTGGTGGCCATGCTTTCGGGCGAAGTCTCGCTGATGTTTGACAGCATTTCCACCTCCCTGCCCCATGTGAAGGCGGGCAAACTCAAAGGTATAGCAGTGACAGGAACCAAGCGCTCGGCGGTCCTGCCCGACGTGCCCACTGTGGCAGAGTCCGGTGTGCCAGGTTTTGCCGTCAATGGCTGGTACGGCATCCTGGCGCCGGCGGGTACCCCACAAGAGGTAGTCTCGCAACTGAACAAGGCATTCAATGATGCAGCGCAAACGCCTGCAGTCAGGCAACAACTGACCCAATACGGCTACGAAATAGAAGGCTCCACACCAAAGCAATTTGCCGATCTCATCACAACTGAAATCAAAAAATGGAAAACCGCGGTCGACCAGTCAGGCGCCCGTATCGAATAACGCCGGGCCTGCAGCTGTGTATTGCGTAAGGCGTGTCCCTGTGCGCCTTACGACCACGAACTGACCAATGGAGACATCATGTCAAAACGTTACCTGCGTTTCACTCCCCTGCTGTTGCTGCTGTCCCCCGCCCTCGTTTGGGCAAACGATCACTGGCCTGACAAGCCCGTCAAACTGGTGGTCGGCTATGCGGCCGGCGGACCGGTAGATACAGCCGCCCGGCAATTTGCCAAATTTCTGGGTGACCAGATCGGACAGCCCGTCGTTATCGAAAACAAAACCGGCGCCAGTGGCATCATTGCTGCAGAAAACGTGGCACGGGCCACGGCCGACGGCAGCGTGCTGTATTTTCTGGCCAGCCCGACGCTGACCATCACGCCGCATATTCAAAAAGGAATCCAGATCGACAAGGATCGGGATTTCCGCTACCTGGGCAACCTGGTCGAATATACCAATGTGCTGGTCGTCAACAACAAACTGCCGGTTAAAAATATCAGTGAGCTCATTGCCTACGCCAAAGCCAATCCTGGCGCCTTATCCTTTGGTTCGGCAGGCGTAGGATCATCCAATCAATTGTCTGCCGAACTGCTCAAGCAGCGAACCGGCACACAAATGCTGCACGTTCCCTATCGCGGCAATGCGCCGGCCATGATCGATGTGATTGGCGGGAAGACATCAATGATGTTTGACATCACCGGTACGGCGATCAACTACATCAACAGTGGCAAGGTGCGCGCCCTGGCAGTTACATCCAAAGAACGTAATCGCGCGTTACCCGACGTTCCGTCCATGTCCGAAGCGGGCATCAACGACTACGATGTAACCGGCTGGTACGGTGTTGTCGGCCCTGCAAAACTGGACGATGCGACCGCCGGACAGATTGAAAAAGCCTTGAAGACGGTCTCTGAATTGCCTGAATATCGAAAGCAAATGGAAAAAGTCGGCTATACCATTTCTCTGCGCAGCGGCAGCCAGCTCAAGTCTCGTATCGATGACGAATACCGGTTGTGGGGCGAGGTCACTGCAAAAGCCGGCATTCAGGCAGATAAGTAGAACCGGCCACCGGCCGACGCTTCAGTTAACGCGATCGGGCAGTATGCGCTTGCATCTCCAGCGCACATTGCATACTGCCTGATTGTCATTGTTGCGCGATACGTCACCCCTGGATGGTGATGTTGGCGTCGGTAATGGTTTTATGCCACTTGGCAATTTCGTCGCTCAGAAATTTGCCGAACTGCTCCGGCGTCATGGGCATGGCCTCCGACCCGCTGCCATGCATTTTCTCAATCACGCTTTTGTCGTTCAGCTGGGCATTTAGATTTTGATTGACCTGCTTCACAATGTCGGCCGGCGTGCCAGCCGGTGCAAACAGACCACTCCAGGAATAGGCTTCGTAGCCGGGCAAGCCTTCATCGGCAATGGGAGGCACATCCGGCGCCAGGTCAGATCGCTGGGGATTGCCTACACCTAGCGGAATAACCTTGCCTGATTTAATGAAGGGCAATGCGGACGTCGCATCGGCAAACATCAACTGCACCTGTCCACCCACCAGATCCTGAACCGCCGGCGCGCTTCCCTTGTAGGGCACGTGTTGCAGCTCAATACCGGCCATGCTGGCAAACAAGGCGCCGGCCAGATGCGTGCCGCCGCCCGTTCCCGATGAACTATAGGCAATTTTACCGGGCTGTGCCTTTGCCTGCGCGATCAGCGCCTTGACTGATTTGACCTTCAGGGAGGGATGGGCAATCAGTATGATCGGGAATCGAGCAACTGCGCCTACGGGTACAAAATCCTTCTGAATATCATAATCCAGGGATTTATTCAGGCTAGGTAAAATAGCGTGGTGAATGGCGGCAAAAAAATAATTGTACCCGTCCGGTTTGGCCTGGGCCGACAGCCTTGCGCCCAGGATGCCACCGGCGCCCGCGCGATTTTCAATAATGGCTGTCTGCTGCCATTGCTGCGTCAAGCCATTAGTCACAATGCGCGCGGCCGTGTCTACCGGCCCGCCTGGCGCAAAAGGAACAATAAAACTAACCGCCTTTGTGGGCCACTGCGCCGCAAAACTCATGGCAGATCTCAAGCCGTATACAGTAGCGGCGCCATAAAGCGCGGATTTTAGCAGTTGCCTGCGTTGCATCATCAGGGTTTTCAAAACAGTCTCCTTATTATCATGTTCGCAATGACATGACGTTCTTGTGGGTTCTTCAACCTCCAATTATGCCGCCAGAACCTTGCATGTCCTGTTTTTTATCCGTGAAGGATCCCCTCAGCGCTGCCTAAGACCGATTGGCTGCTTTTGCATTGATATCGGCTTCTTTTGTTTTATACGCCCGAACCTGCTCCAGACGATGGCCATTGCGACGAGTTATCTCAAAACTCCATTGCTGCCATGTAATGGTTTCTCCAATATCGGGAATCCGACCGACAATTCGAAGCAGGCATCCCGTCAACGTAGCATCCGTATGCTCCAGCAAAAAGCCAGGTTGCTCAAGCGTTCTACCAGCGTCTTCGATTCGCATGCTCGGGTCAAGCAGCCATGAGCCATCCGACAACTGTACTGCCTTTGACACGGCGTCAGCATCTTCGGGGAGTTCACCGCCAATTGCTGTCAACACATCTAACGGTGTGAGCAGCCCCTCACATACGCCTCTTTCATCCACCACGATCAGCAGGTGTTCGCGCGACCTTCTGAGCACTTCAAGCACTTTCAATGCAGGCATGGTCTCTATCACGTAGTGAGGCTTGCGAGCCAGTTGCGCCAGATCCGGTTCGCTGCGCGACGACATATGATTTAAAAAGTCCTTAAAATGCAGTACGCCAATAACATTGGCAGCATCTCCATCACACAGGGGCAAGCGTGCGTGTCCGGATGAAAACTTCTCGATCACAGTCGGTGCTCTGTCTTGTATATCCAGCCAGATCATTTTTCCCCGTGGCACCATAAGGGACCGCACATCGCGTGCGCCAATTGCCAGCACCCGTTCAATCATATTGCTTTCTTCCGGCGCGAATGCCGGCTCATTATCCAGACCGTCGATAAAAACAACCTCACCTTCGCTTTTATTGTCCATCTGCTCCGGGTGTTTCCCGGCGCGCAGCAGCCGTAAAACGGTTTGTGCGGTACGCTGGCGCCGATCCAATGCATGCGTGCCCCGAACCCGATTGCGGCTCGAGAGCTGGTTGAAAAATTCGATCAAGATTGAAAACCCGATCGCGGCATATAAGTAGCCTTTGGGAACATGAAAACCCAGACCTTCGGCGACCAGACTAAAGCCAATCATGAGCAGCAGGCCCAGACACAAAATCACAACGGTGGGATGACGGCTTACAAACGCCATCAGCGTTCGGCTGGCCATCATCATAACGGCCATCGCTATGATGACCGCAATCATCATAATGCTCAGTTCCTGCACCATACCGACCGCAGTTATGACTGAATCCAATGAAAAAACGGCATCAAGCACGACGATTTGCAAGATGACCTGCCAAAAGATGGCATGCTGCACTTTGCCTGTCGTTTCGCCATGTGTACTACCTTCGACACGTTCATGCAGCTCCATGGTGCCTTTGAACAAAAGGAAAACGCCGCCAAATATTAATATCAGGTCGCGCCCTGATATTTCAGAACCAAACACGGTAAATAATGGCGCCGTCAAAGTTACAACCCAGGCAATGCTGGCCAGAAGACCCAGACGCATCAGCATGGCCAGCGCCAGGCCGACCATTCGTGCCTTGTTTCGTTGATGAGGTGGCAATTTATCGGCCAATATGGCGATAAATACCAAGTTATCGATGCCCAGTACAATTTCGAGCACAATCAACGTGGCCAGGCCGAGCCACGCGGTTGGGTCAGCCATCCAGTCAAAAATCATTTTAGATTCCTACGAGCAAAAGAAAGAGAAGCGCGAACGTAAATGCCCCGCAGCGATGCATAGCACTGCGGCATTATGTGCAGGTGCCTGTCAGGGCGAAGAGACGGGTCGGCAAATAGCCGGAGAAAGGGACAGGGCGTACTGACGGTGCAGAACGCCCTCATCGAGGGAGGTTTGTTCATAGTGGCGGACGACAACAAATAAGCGCGTCCTTTTCTTACAGATAACTGAATACTACAACATAATTAGTCTGCCGCACCTGTTTTTCTCAAATTTAAAATCAACATTTGCAACGATTGTTGCGACACCTAACGCATGTTTTCATAGCGCCGCGTATTCCTTTCTTGGCAATAATCCCGCGCAAGTTGCAGATTTAATTAGCCGCTCTATCCTCTGATTTCATAATGCCTTTGCATTAGCGCTCATGCATCCGATTCGATACATCGAGCAGATGCCCAATGAATTTTTCTGCATAGGCGGGCAGGTCGCGCCCGGCCAGACGACAGACATTGCGTTCGCGATCGGCCCATTCGTCTGTGAGTTTGAGTATATGCAAACGCGGGGCCCGACTGTAGGCGCGGGCGCACTCTACCGGGACGATTGCCAACCCGATACCTGCGTCAACCATGCGGCAAACCGCTTCGAAGCTGCCAACATGCACGCGTTGATGCAAGCGCTTGCCCAGTTTGTAGGCTTTGTCATCCAGAAATGTCTGAATCGCGCTTTCGGGATTGATGCCGATAAACTGGTACTGGTCGATCAGGTTTTCAAATGAAATTTCCTTCAGATCTTTCAGCGGGTGCGCCAAATGGGTGACAGCCACCAGCTCATCCCGAAACAGCGGCACCACATCCAGGCCATCCAGATTAACGTTGCTGGAGACAATGCCAATGTCTACCGAGCCGCCACGGATGGCAGAAACAATTTCCTTGGATAGTTTTTCTTCCAATTCAATATCAATATCGGGATTTTCGGCCAGGAACGTCGACAACGCTTCGGACATGAACGAATGGGTGGCAGCGGTATTGGCCATGATCCGCAGCTTGCCCTTGATGCCGGTGGAAAACGGTTGAAGCTCGGCATGCATGCATTCGAGCTGCTGAAACACCCCCTTGGCATATTTCAGAAAGACCTCACCTGCGGGAGTGACGCTCACACCGGTAACCTGGCGGATCAGCAGACGGACCTTGAGGGAGTCTTCCAGATTCTTGATACGGGCGCTGGCAGCCGGCAACGACAGAAAGGTTTTTTCCGCGGCCTTGGTCAGGTTTGAGACTTCACCAATATTGATGAACAGTTTGAGGT
>JBOIGK010000818.1:0-4150 GCA_050742695.1 Advenella sp.
CTGCTGCTGGCCATTGTGCTTATTCTGACAGCACTGATCGGTCGCCTGATGGGCTTTTCGCTCGAAGACCGTATCACACTTGTATTTTGTGGATCGAAAAAGAGTCTGGCCAGCGGCCTGCCCATGGCGCAGGTGCTATTTGCAGGCCAGGCGGTCGGCGCCATTATTCTGCCCCTGATGATATTCCATCAGATCCAGTTGATGGTATGCGCGGTCATTGCAGCCAAGCTGGGCAAGCGACCGGAAGAGATCCCGGTTGATCAGGATGACGAGACCCTGCTCAAAAAACCGACATAACACAGCGTGTAACGCATAACGCAAAAGAGTATAAAAAAACAAAGGGGCAGTGCCGGCAACATGCAGGCCCTGCCCCTTTTGCTTTTTCTATTCTGCGATAAAACTGTCGCCCGGGCCGGCGTAATTCATAAACTTGGTAAATTCGCCGGCAAACGTCAGCCGGACCGTACCAATGGGGCCCGCACGCTGCTTGCCGATAATGACTTCGGCAGAGCCTTTGTCCTGGCTGTCGGGGTGATACACTTCGTCGCGATAAATAAACAGAATCAGGTCGGCGTCCTGCTCAATCGCGCCCGATTCTCGCAGGTCACTCATGATGGGCCGCTTGTTGGTACGTTGCTCCAGGCCCCGATTCAGCTGTGACAGCGCGATAACGGGGCACTCCATCTCCTTGGCCAGGGTTTTGAGCGAGCGGCTGATTTCAGAAATTTCAGCAGTCCGGTTATCATTTTTGGACAGGGCATTGCCCGACATAAGCTGCAAGTAGTCGACCACGATCAGGCCCAGCTTGCCGCACTTGCGCTTTAGCCGGCGCGCGCGTGAGCGCAGCACCAGCGGGCTTAGCGCCGGGCTCTCGTCAATATAGATCTGCGCTTCCTGCAACAATTGCATGGCGTGGGTCAGCTTGGGCCAGTCCTCATCCAGCAACCTGCCGGTACGCATGCGCTGTTGATCCAGCTTGCCGATAGAGCCGATCATCCGGGCCGCCAGCTGCGTGGCTTCCATCTCCATGGAAAATACCGCGACAGGCAAGCCTTCGTCAATCGCCACATGTTCGGCAATATTCATGGAAAACGACGTTTTACCCATGGCCGGTCGGCCGGCCACAATAATCAGCTGGCCCGGATGCAAACCCGTGGTTTTGCGATCAAGATCGACAAAGCCGGTAGGAATGCCGGAGACATCGCCGTGGTTGCCATCACCCAGCTCTTCGATCCGCTTCAGGACATCGACCAGCAGATCGCCCACCTCCTTGAATTCGCTGCCCGAAGACGAGCCCTCGGACACTTTCAGGATGCGCGTTTCAGCCTCGTCAAGCAGCTGGCGCGCTTCCTTTCCCCTGGGATTGAGCGCTTCGGATGCAATTTCGTCGGCAAACGTCACCAGCTTGCGCAGAATCGCCCGCTCGCGAACAATTTCGGCATAGCGAATAATGTTGGCCGCTGACGGCGTGTTGCGCGTCAGCGCATCCAGATAAGCCAATCCGCCGACCTCATCCGACTTGCTCTCGAGCACCAGTGATTCGTGCACGGTAATGACGTCGGCCGGACGGTCCAGATTGATCAGCTTACAGATATGTTGGAATAACAGGCGATGATCATGACGATAGAAATCATCTTCATTGAGCAGACCGCTGATATTCTCCAGCTGCGCATTGTCTATGAGCAGGCCGCCAAGCACGGATTGTTCCGCCTCAACCGAATGAGGTGGCAGGCGCAGGGAATCCAGTTGAGGATCAGGAGCATTCATGGCAGGGTAAACCGGGAAATTGATAACGTGATGATTTGTGGCTGGCAGAAGTGACAGCAAAACAGGATCAAAACGGCACAGACAAAGATGTCATTATACGCAGTTAGCCGCCCTGGCGTGAGAGGGAGTCTGTAAAAACAAAGAGCCGGATTAACCGGCTCTTTGGTGTACTGCTACAGCGATAAAAACAAATGGATTAAACCATTTCGCCTACAACATTGACAGTGATGTCAGATACCACGTCAGCGTGCAAATAGACCTGTACAGGATATTCGCCAACCGCTTTGAGGGCACCGTCAGTCAGGCGAACCTGGCTTTTTTCGACGCCTTCGAAGCCAGCTGCTACCAGACCAGCCGCGATGTCCATATTGGTCACAGAACCGAACAGACGACCGTCTACACCGGCCTTCTGGCCGATTTGCAATGTGTAACCATTGAGTTTTTCAGCCTGGGCCTGAGCGGCAGCCAGTTTTTCAGCCTGGACTTTTTCCAGCTCTGCGCGACGGGCTTCGAACTCGGCGATTGCCGCTTGTGTTGCACGACGGGCTTTTTTCTGAGGAATCAGAAAATTGCGAGCATAGCCGTCTTTTACACGAACCACTTCACCCAGGTTGCCGACATTGACAATTTTCTCGAGAAGAATAACTTGCATGATGGTTTTCCTGATTAGTTGTGGTTATCTGTGTACGGCAACAGAGCCAGAAAGCGTGCGCGCTTGATGGCGGTGTCCAGTTGGCGCTGATAGTGCGCTTTGGTGCCGGTCAGACGTGCAGGAATGATTTTGCCTGTTTCTGTGATGAAATCACGCAGGGTATCGATATCTTTGTAGTCGATCTCTTCGACGCCGGCTGCCGTGAAGCGGCAGAACTTGCGGCGTTTGAACAATGGATTTTGCTGAGGAAACTTACTGCGTTTATCCTTGTTTTTTTTCATGAAAGCCATGATATTGCCTTTTATGTATGCGAGGGCCTGGCCCTCTGAATTTCAATAGTGAGCGTACCGCTCAGTCCGTTATGCCAGGATGCCTGGTAACGGCGATGGGTCCGTTGTGTTTGCTCCGCCGGGAAATTGAGCCTGCTGGATATGCAACACCAGCCTGCTTGAATTTTTCCTTGTCGGCGCCAGAAATCCGCGTACGCGCATTTCGGCTCCCAATGGCAATGAGGCCAGCTTCTGTCCCCATTGGCCGATGGCCTTGGCCGGAATCGTCATCTGGACGAGCCGCGGCAGACCGGCTTCAATCACTTCGGACTCATGCGTCAGGATCAGATCCAGCACCGGCAGTCCTGCCGGTGTATGCCTGAGGGCGCCCATTTCAAGTATGCGGGCCTGCAGGCTAAGCTGGTTCATATTGATACCTGGCGCAATGCGCCATTAACCTGCGTTTTCCTGTTCTGATGTCTGTTCGGTAGTCGCCTTGCGGGCTTCTTCACGCTCTACAGATTTCATCATCACTGACGCGTCGGTATGAGGCTTGCTGGCCTTGATAACCAGGTGGCGCAGTACGGCGTCGTTGTAACGGAACGCATGCTCAAGCTCATCCAATGCAGCTTGTGAGCATTCGATATTCATGCAGACATAGTGAGCTTTGACCAGTTTCTGAATAGGGTAAGCCAATTGGCGGCGGCCCCAGTCTTCAAGACGGTGTACGGTACCACCGTCAGTTGTTACCGTTGCCTGGTAACGTTCGATCATCGCGGGCACCTGCTCGCTCTGATCCGGGTGAACAATAAACACTACTTCGTAGTGACGCATAGATAACTCCTTGTGGAATGTCCGCAATAGGCCTTTGAGTTGACAGCCAGCTGTACATGACAGGCAGCGCAAGACAGAACAGCAAATTGCGGGGGGCAGCCCGCCGGCACTACTGGTTGCGCAATTGGCATACTGGCGGCACTGTCATTGTTTTAATGGGTAAACCAACCAAAATCAACGACCAAATGACCACAAACATGCCTGCAACCCCGTACCGGGGCGAGCAAGAAACCGTAGACTATAACACGAAAAAATCAAAAAGACCACCAACGGCGGTCTTTTTTACGAGCCAAGATGCTGATTTACCACTGTTTTTTAGCAAAGCGGCGTTTGCGCCCGGCCAGCTACCGGGCACGATGTCGCAAATGACGCAAGCACAGGGGCAACCGCGCGCCCTAACCTTCTACCACTGCGTAGGCACTGTGGTTATGGATGGACTCGAAATTCTCGGCCTCGACCCGGTAACTGACAACCCCGGGCAGCTTCTGAAATACCGCTGCCACATCGCGCACCAGGTCTTCGACGAACTTCGGATTGTCATAGGACCTTTCAGTCACATATTTCTCGTCGGTCCGCTTGAGCAACCCCCACAGCTCGCAGGAACCCTGCGCCTCGATACGCCGGATCA
>JBOIGK010000819.1:0-13057 GCA_050742695.1 Advenella sp.
ACTCGGTCAATCCCAATGGATACGCCAGCAGGGCAGAAAAACCGCGGGTCAGGTCGCGGGGTGTGAAGGCAAACGAGGTGCCGTCAAAGAAACGTATTCCGTACACCAGCCATTCAAAAAACGAATCAAACCATTTTTCCAGCGGAAAAATCCAGCCAGAAGGGTATTGTGCGGCCCATTCAAACCGGCTCGCTGCATACTGGCCCAGCGCAATAATGGCAAGCGCTGCGATCATATACGCAAGCCAATGCGGAATTATTTTAAAACGGCTATTGCTCTGTGGTTCGGCAAGGTCGCTGGCCCGGGGAGCAGGGTCGGCAGGCCCGCGTGCGTTAAGATTTGCTATGTTCAGGTCGTCTTTCGATAAAGTTAAAGGATGTGTCATTGGAATAGCGCCCGTGCCAAATGCTCACGGCTAACCTGGCCCACCAGTATGCCCGCGGCGTTCACGACAGGTAACGGTCGGTCGGCTTCAAATACACGCCGCGCCACCTTTTCCAGTACATCTGTATTTCTGATCACCTGTTGATTTGCCGCCAGACTGATATCACCGGGGCTTGCCTTGGACATGATTTTTTGTGTCGTAATTAATTTGGCGCGTGGTGCGTACTGTACGAATTTTTTGACATAATCATTGGCTGGCGTCATTAGCAGATCTTCAGCAGTGCCAATTTGCGCCAGACGCCCATCTTTCATGATTGCGATACGATCGCCCAGGCGTACGGCTTCGTCAAAGTCGTGAGTGACAAATACGATGGTCTTGTTCAGGCGAGATTGCAGGCTTACAAACTCATCTTGCATTTCGCGTCGGATCAGCGGGTCCAGGGCCGAGAACGGCTCATCCAGGAACCAGACGTCGCATTCGCCAATAAGGCTACGCGCAATTCCTACCCGCTGTTGCTGGCCGCCGGACAATTCGCGGGGAAAGTTGTGCTCACGTCCTTCCAGACCAACGGTTGCAACCAGCTCGCGCGCTTTGGCCAGGCGGGCAGGTTTCGGGACGTTCTGGATTTCTAGCGGAAAGGCGATATTGTCCAATACCGTGCGATGCGGCAGCAGGCCAAAGTTTTGAAATACCATGCCCATTTTGCGCCGACGAATATCAGTCAGGCTACGACGTGAGGCTTGTAATAGATCAACACCGTCGAACAACACCTGCCCGGAGTTCGGCTTGGTCAGTCGGGTAAGGCCACGCACCAGCGTAGATTTACCCGAACCGCTCAGGCCCATGATAACCAGAATCTCGCCGGTATAGACATCAAAACTGACATCGCGCACGGCGGCTATTAGACCGGCAGCAGCCAATTGTGCATCGCTTGGGTCGTGTTGATGTTTATCGAGAAAGCCCGGGGCGCCTTTGCCAAACAGTTGCCATAGATTTTTACATGAAATTTTTACCGAATCGCTCATAGTTGAACCTGTCAAATAGATGCGCAAAGCGCAGTCACTTTCCGACAGGATCTGTGGCATTGCTAAATCGGAGCTGATTCAGAACAAAAAACTATGCAATGTCGGATAAGTGAGGGTGTTAAGGTGGGATAAGGCGCAAGCTGGCGCGAAGATTATTCAAAAATGATGTGTGACCACAAAAATGTTGTCACACATCCAGGTATTACTTAGCGCAAGCGGGTGTCCATGCAGCTACCTGTTTCTGATTTTTTTCAATCCACGCAGTAGCGGCTTGGTCAGGCGTTTTGCCGTCAACGTCTACTAGTGCAGCAGCCTGGTCGATCATAGGACCGGTAAAGTTGATATTTTTTATCAACTCATAACCACAAGTCCATTTTTTCTCAAAGCCTGACCATGCTGCTTTTTTCAAATAGCCACCCTTGGGTGAACCACAATCGTAGGTTTTATCGGGATTGGTACCCCACTTCGGATCTTCAGTGCAGGCTTTTTCGTGTTCAGGAAACTCAACGAATTTTCCTGGGAATGCTGCGCCCACCCAGTTAGGCGCCCAGTTAAACAGAACGATAGGTTCTTTGCGTGCGGCGGCTGACTTTAACTCGCCAAACAAAGCTGCAGCCGAGCCCGCATTGACCACTGTAAAGTTCAGATCCAGTGCCTCGATCTTCTCTTTGTCATGTTTAATCCAATCGACAGGGCCGGCCAGATAGCGTCCTTTCGGCGCGGTCTCAGGTGCCGCGAATTTGGCGGCGCACGCATTTAGCGCCTTCCAATCGGGCAAACCGGGGCATATTTCTTCCATGTAATTTGGATACCACCAGTCTTCACGCGTCGTTGCCGTGTGGCTGCCAAGATCGGCCATGCGACCAGCCTGAACTTCCTTCATAAAGCTGTCGTTCATCGTGCCTTCCCAGACTTCCATCTGCAAGTCCAGATCTCCCAAACCCATTGCTGCAAATTGTCCCTGGCTGTCTGATGGCACGATTTTTGTCTTATAGCCATTTTTTTCAAGCAGCTGCTGCGCGATGCGTGCAAGCACTTTTTGACTCGACCAATTATTGTCGACGATCTTAATCGGGTCACTTGATTCTGGTGTAACGGCAAAGACGGGCGAGCTGGTCAAGGCAGCAGTTAACAGTATGCTAACGCTCAGTGGGTTAATTATTTTCAATGAGAACTTTCCTCTACTTGTGTGAAAAGAGTGGTGTGGCGACTCGATTCAAGGCGTTGACAGATGATTTGGCAGTGGCGACGACGCGCGAGTCTATTCATCAGGTAGCTGTGTGGACCTGACGCGCAAAGACTCTGTCATCTCACGCTAATGCATCAATGGTGCGTTACATCCGACGGCTAATCGTTATTGAAAAAACAATTTTGCCGCGTACGCTGCGATTTTGACCGGTTATTTGAACCGGAAATTGATCGGTTGTTTAGACCGTATTATTGATATGAAGGGACCTATCATACTCGATATAGGACCTTCCCACGCTGTTTTCACTGATATGGCCGGGACTTACTTGGTCCATTTGCCTGCACAATGGTATCGCGCGGCGCGATAAACGACCGATGTTCGATACAAAAAATCAAATAAAGTATAGGGTAGCAGTCGGTTGATATAAGGGCTGGCCCCAAGCTGCGGCATTCATGACGATGATTAGCCTGTGCTCCTGAACGGGCCAGCATTGGCAAACTCAACTGCGGATATATCGGAAGGCAGATGGCCGACAAATGTGATGTTTCATTGTTCACAATCGGTCTGTACTGTTAGTCCAGTTCATATCCTGAAAATATCCACGCAGGTGATCAATGAACAGGCGCACCTTGTAGGGCAGGTAGCGCTTGCTTTGGATGACCGCATAAATATCCAGTCCTTCGCATTTATAGTTGGGGAGCACGACCTGGAGTCGGCCCTGGGAGATCAATTCTTCGACCATATAGCGCGGGTGCATGGAGATGCCGTAATGGCGCTGCGCCAGATGCAGTAAGGATTCACCCAGGTTCGAGTTGAAAGCGCCGCCGACCTGAACTTTATGCAGCTTGCCTTGGGCATCAGTCAATTGCCAGGCAGATGTCGGGGCTTTCAATGTATGCAGCAGGCAGTTGTGGTGTTTCAAATCAGCCGGGTGTTTTGGTTTCTTTGTCCGTTTCAGATAATCGCTTGTCGCAACCAGCACTTGCGGCACGACCGCGATTTTGTAGGCGATTTGACTGGTGTCCCGCAGATGGGGAGCAATTCTTACTGACAGGTCCATGTTCTCGGCAATCAGGTCGCTGCGGCCGTCATCAAGTTGCATCGTGATCTGCACTTCCGGATAGGTTTCCAGAAATGCCTGGATGGCAGGCGCCAGGTGAACTGCGCCGAAAGAAGGCGGTGAACCCACACGGATTCTGCCAGTGGGGCGCTGCACCGAGCTGCGCACCAGGTCTTTGAGTTCGGTAAGCGCCCGCGACACGCTATCGGCATTGCGCAGCAAAATTTCGCCGCTTTCGGTCAGGCTGACGCGCTTGGTGTTGCGTTGTAACAGCTGGGTCTCAAAGGTCTGCTCCAGCCAGGCGATTTTCTTGGAAATGACCGACCGGCTGGTGCCCAGCCGTTCCGCTGCTTTGGTAAAGCTCAGGCCTTTTGCCACTTCCACAAAGACCTCTATGCATTCGACAGTGTTCATGGTTGTGCACTACCTTTGTTCGCAAATAGGAAACAGTTATTTTGCCATCTGATTCTATGCATGCGCAATCCTCATGCATAGAATGGCCGTAATTTCTCACACTGTTCAATTCCATGACCATCCCCTTTATCGATTATCACCTGTTTGGTACGCATGTAAAGTTCGGCCCGGGTTGCGCGCAGGATTTACGGGCGGAGCTGGCTGCGCTGGGCAGCATTCGCCCGGTGGTACTGATGCAGCAACGCATGGCGGACTCGCCCAAATGGGCCATATTGCGTCAAAACCTTGAAGAGATGCAAATACGGGTGTTTACCCAGGTGCCGAACCACAGCAGCGTGACATGGGTGGAGCAGGCTGCGCGTGAGATAGCCGGTTTCCAGCCCGATAGCATTGTTGCTCTGGGTGGCGGTAGTGTGTCCGATTCGGCCAAGGCCTTGTCCATGTTGCTGGCTGAAGGTGGGGTTCTGGCCGATCACGTGACGCGCTTTATCCCACCTTTGAGTGTCGAAATCCCGGTGCGGACACAGGCAAAACTGCCGATCATTGCATTGCCGACTACGGCCTCGGGCGCCGAGTTGACGCCATCGTTCGGCGTGCGACAAGACGATCACAAGCTGCTTTTCTGGAGTCGCCAGGTGGCCAGTCGCACGGTGTTGATCGATCCGGATTTAAGCAGCGATATTCCCCTTGCACTGATGCGTTATACCGCCATGAATGGCCTGGCGCATTGCTTTGAGGGTATGTATTCGCGCAACCGATCGCTGATCTCCGATGGCATTGCGTTGCAATCGATTGAGTTGTTTGCCCAGGCGCTCACGGATGAAGCGCTGAGCCAGCCGGCGCAGCGCTGGCGTCTGCTGCTGGGCGGGCATTTGTCCGGCATCGTGCTGTCTATGGCCAGGACCTGCCTGCATCATGCCATTTGTCATGTCATCGGGGCCAGGCATAACGTGGGGCACGGTCAGGTCAATACCATCATCCTGCCGCACGCTCTGCGCTTTAATGAATCGGTTGCGAGCACCAGTCTGGCTCCCGCGCTGGCGGTGCTCAATCGCATAGCCGGCACCAGTCATTCAGCCGTCTCCGGCTGGATTGCACATGTGATTGAACAACTGGATCTGTCCGCGTCCCTGGCCGGCGTCGGTATCACGGCTGTCGATCTGCCGCCGATTGCCGCGCAGACCATGACAGAGCGCGGGCTAGCGGTGAATCCGCGTCCGGTCACTCATGCTGATGAGGTGTTGTCCATTCTGCGACAGGCCGCTTAATACTTTTGTAGAGGAATCGTTTATGAGAATTGAACCAAAGGCAGCCAGCCTGGGTGCCACCATTTATGGAATTGACCTGTCCATGCCGTTGAGCCCTGAGAACTACAAGGCAATTGAACAGGCACTGGGGCAGTATGGCGTTGTCAGCTTTCCCGACCAGCAATTGTCTGCAAAGCAATTGCGTGATTTTTCAGAGCATTTTGGTACGCTGGAAATCAACGTGGCTAACTTGTTCCATGACGAACACTATCCGGAAGTGATGATCTTGTCGAACATGAAAGAGAACGGACAGCCCATCGGGCTGAGCGATGCAGGGCAGGATTGGCACACCGATATGTCCTATAGCAAAACCATTGCCTTTGGCAATGTGCTGTATGGCATCCGGGTCCCTTTTCGTGACGGCAAATCACTGGGCAACACAGCCTTCTGCAATATGCATGCGGCGTATGACGGATTGCCTGAGGAATTGAAGGCAGAGCTGGCGAACATGACCATTACGCATGACTTTAACAAGTTCTGGGACATGATGCGCCGCGAGAAGGGCAGCACGCGTCCGCCGCTGACCGAGGAGCAGCGCAGGCGCAAGCCGCCGGTCTCGCACCCGGTTTTTCTTACCCATCCGATTACCGGCCGCAAGGTGTTGTATGCCAATCCGGGCTATTCCATGAGAATCAATGAGTTGCCCGAAGCGCGCAGCGATGAGATTCTGCAGTTTCTCTTCAGACATCAGGTGCAGGAAGAATATTGCTATCGCCACCAGTGGGCGCAGGGCGATGTGCTGATGTGGGACAACATGGGCACGATTCACAATGCGGTTGCGGACTACGGGCCGGATGAACATCGCCTGATCAAGCGTTGCCAGGTCATGGCGGACAAATATTTTCCAGAGCAGTACGAACGCTAAGCGAAACCCTGGCGGGACCGTTGCTAAAAAAACATAATTTCAATTGGAGACTACAATGAAGCTGATGAAAAATCTGACCATCGCCGCTGCTGCGATGGCGTGCCTTGTTACCGGTGTTGCCGGGGCTGCAAACTATCCCGACCGGCCTATCCGCATGGTACTTGGCTATTCTGCCGGTGGTCCGACGGACGTGGTTGCCCGTGTGGTAGCCAAGCACATGAGCGAATCGCTGGGCCAGGCTGTTGTCGTGGAAAACAAACCCGGCGCCAGTGCACATATTGCCGCAAATGACATCATGCATTCTGCGCCCGACGGTTACAAGGTGCTGGTGACCTCGCTCACCCTTAACGTGAATCCCTTGCTGTATCCGGACCGATATAACTACGAAGCGACCAAGGTATTTGAGCCTGTGACCAATTTTGTGACCCTGCCCATGGTGGTGGTGACAAACTATCAGTCGCCTTATAAGAATATGCAGGATCTGATTGCGGACGCCAAGGCGCACCCGGGCAAGTTGACTTTCGGGTCATCCGGGTTCGGCGGTTCAGCCCACCTGACTGCAGAAATGCTCGCAACGCAGGCGGGGCTGAACATGGTGCACGTGCCATTCAAGGGAAACGGCCCGGCATTGCAGGAAATGATTGCTGGGCGCATCTCCTTTATGTTCTATCCCAGC
Source organism: Advenella sp. (assembly GCA_050742695.1). Classification (GTDB taxonomy): domain Bacteria; phylum Pseudomonadota; class Gammaproteobacteria; order Burkholderiales; family Burkholderiaceae_B; genus Advenella. Next base: position 6,922 of record JBOIGK010000819.1, read on the forward strand.
GTGGGCATTGCCGACTATGTGGCCGACAAGCGTCTGCGGATACTGGCGGTCGGTACACGGGAACCGCATCCGGACTTTCCGGGCGTACCCACTCTGGAAAGCATGGGCCTGAGCGGCTTTGAAGAGGCGGCGTCTTTTATCGGCATGCTTGCGCCGGCAGGAACGCCCAAGGATATCGTGGCAAAATTGAATCAGGCAGCGGTGGCGGCCCTGTCCAAGCCTGAAGTGAAAGCGCAGCTAAAGCAGTTGGGCGCGAACATTGTCGGCAATTCGCCGGAGGCGTTCCGCGAATTCCTGATAAAGGACAAGGCGCGCTGGCAATCAGTGATCAAGCACGGCAACGTGAAGCCAGAATGAGGCAGCGGGACATGAAGTGGTTGGCCGTCAATGACTGTTATAGCATAGCGCGTTTGCGGGATAAGGCCCGCGCCAGATTGCCGCGCGGGGTGTTTGATTTTTACGACGGCGGCGCCGAAGACGAGGTTGCGCTCCATGACAATTGTGATGCGTTCAGTCGGGTGCGATTATTGCCACGCGTACTGTGCAATGTTTCCCGGGTGGATATGTCCACGCAGTTATTTGGCGGCTCCATGGGGCTGCCCATGGCCATTGCGCCAACCGGCGCTGTCGGGTTCGGCTGGCGTGGCGGCGATATTGCGCTGGCTCAGGCCGCGGCCAAACACGGCATACCGTATACGCTTTCAACATCAGCCACGGCATCCATCGAGGAGATTGCCGACAAGGCCCCCGGGCGGCTGTGGTTCCAGGCTTATATTCTGCAGGACAAGGCGCGCCTGAACGCGTTAATAGACCGTGCTGGTGTGGCCGGTTATGAGGCGCTGGTCATTACGGTAGACCTGCCGGTTGGCGGCAAGCGGGAAAGAGACTTGTTCAACGGCCTGAGTTTTCCCATGAGGCTGGGATATCGCAACATCGGGCAGTTTGTCAGAAAACCCTGGTGGTCGCTCAATATGTTGCTGCACAAGCCGCCGGTGATGCCCAGTTTGCAGGGGCTGGCCTCATTGCAGGCGGACAGGAAAAAAATGCAGGGCGTTGCCGGAATGAATTATGACCCGGCGTTTGACCTGGCCGCTTTGCGTGCGCTGCGAGATCGCTGGCCCGGCAGGCTGATCATCAAGGGCGTTGTCAATCCGCTGGATGTTGAGCCGATTTTGGCGGTGGGGGTGGATGCGCTGGTTGTCTCCAATCACGGGGGGCGGCAGTTGGACACGGGCCTGGCGACGCTGGATGCCCTGCCCGGCATTGTGCGCGCTGTCAATCACCGTGTGCCTGTGCTGCTTGACGGCGGTATCCGCCGCGGCAGCGATGTGTTCAAGGCGCTGGCCCTCGGGGCAGCAGGGGTGTTGTCTGGTCGCGCGACCCTGTTCGGTGTGCTGGGCGGCGGCTATGAAGGCGTGGATCGTGCCTTGACTATCCTGAGTGATGAATTGAGACGGACGATGCAGCTTTGCGGTACGCCCAGCCTGGCTGATATTGACGCCTCGGTCCTGGCGCAAACGTCTTTGAACCGTAGTAACGGAGATCTGTTGATATGAATGCAGCAATGAAACAATGTGAGAACCAGGTGATGCAGTTTTTCCGCCACCTGGATGAATGCCGCTACGACGCCCTGGTCGCCTTACTGGCGACGGATGCGATCTGGCGGCGACAGGGCAAAGTGCTCAAGGGTCCGGAGCAGGTGCAACAGGCTTTGCAGCAGCGTTCGCCAGCCATGAAAATCGCTCACATTATTACAAATCTGGTAGTTGATGAATGTGAAGCGCAACGCTGCACGATCCGTGGCTATATGCTGGTGATTCGCCATGAGCCCGGCGGTCCGGTCCTGGGGCCTTGTCCTTTGCAAGGCATCGAATCGGTCCGCAACGTGCATATTCAACTGGAGCAGGTTGCCGAGCGCTGGCTGATTGCCGAGCTGAGCGCCGAAGATACGATTTTTGCAGCGAACGCGTAAAGGAGAAAAAACGATGAGATGGCTTCGATACAGTCTTGACGGCACAGCTGGCTATGGGATACTCAGCGATGAGGACATGATCACGGCGGTCAGGGGGGACCCGCTGGGAAATTATGAAACCACTGCAACACGATTGCAATTGCAGGACGTGACGATAGAAGTGCCCATTGTTCCACCCACCTTCTATTGCGTGGGCCTCAATTACGTCAAGCACATCAGTACAGAAGGGCTGACGATTCCAAAGAAGCCGGACGTAGGCTATCGGGCGAACAACGCATTAATTGCACACGGCCAGGACGTGATCATGCCTGCGGATGCCACGCGCATCCATTACGAAGGCGAATTGGTAGTTGTGATCGGCAAGAAAGCAAAGAATATTTCAGCGGGCGAAGTAAAGGATTGTATTTTTGGCTACACCATTGGCAATGACGTGAGTGAACGCAACTGGCAGGCGTCCGATCGCACTTTCTGGCGCGCAAAGAATACGGACACATTCAAGCCGATGGGGCCATGGATTTGCACTGACGCCGAGGTAGCGACCATGCAGACGGTTGTATCGGTCAACGGTGAGCAAAGCACGCGCTTTGATACGGCAGATATGCTTTTTGGCGTTGAGGAGTTTATCAGTACAATGAGCCGATACCTCACGCTGTATCCGGGTGACATGGTATGGATGGGCACGGACGGACACTCTCCGAACTTGCAGCCTGGCGATCGTGTGGATGTGAGTCTGACAGGGCTGGGTACGTTGAGCAATCGTTTCGTGAAGGAGGCGCTGACATGATGCAGGCGGCATGGTATGAGAAAAATGGCCCCGCAGACCAGGTGTTGCAGATAGGACAGCAACCTGTTCCCCAGGCGGACGCCGGCCACGTCCGGGTGCGGCTTGCCTGCTCTGGTGTGAACCCCTCCGATGTGAAATCAAGAGGTGGAGGGCGGCCGGTGCGTTGGGACTTGATTATTCCGCACAGTGATGGCGCCGGTATTATCGACCAGGTAGGCCAGGGGGTAGACGCCGGCAGAGTGGGAGAGCGGGTCTGGTTATGGAACGGGCAATACAATCGCCCGCATGGTACAGCAGCCGAATATATTGTGTTACCTGCAACGCAGGCGGTCGAGTTGCCCGGGGACGTGTCATTTGAAGCGGGGGCGTGCCTGGGCATTCCTGCATTGACCGCTTTTCGCGCTGTGGAGCTTGCCCAATTGGAAGCCGGGCAGACGGTATTGATTATCGGTGGTGCTTCCGGTGTTGGTTATTACGCGGCGCAAATGGCCCAGGCACAGGGTGCTCGCGTGCTTACCACCGTAGGATCGCAAACCAAGGCGGCGTTTTTGCATGAAAGTGGTGTCAAGGACACGATTCTTTATAAGGAAGAATCCGTTGCCGATCGTGTGCTTGCCATGACAGACGGGGCAGGTGTGAACGCCATTATTGATATGGACCTGTCCACTACAATTGCATTGGTGGACGAGCATGTGCTGGCGCCGCATGGCCGATTCGTCTGCTATGGTTCCAATGAACGCGGTGTTGTGCCGCTTAACTATGGCCAGTGGCTGCCGCGATCTTTATCGCTGCATTTTTTTCTGGTCTATGAACTGACTCAGGCACAAAGGCTGCGCGCATTGGATGGTGTGCAGGCAATGTTGCGCAAAGGAATGTTGCAACATCATATCGGGCCGATCTACCCGCTGGCCGATATTGTATTGGCGCATCAGGCGGTGGAGAGTGGGAAATCTGTGGGGAATGTGATTGTGGATTGCGGTGGCGGGTGAATGTACGCAGTTGCTTAACCAAAATACTCAATAAACTTAATGGACTGCGCTCAGGCAGCGGCAACAGCAATGTATGCCGCTTTTTGTTATAAGCATATGTTTGACTGTTTTAGATCGATCGTTTTAGAATAGCCGAAATAACAGGTAATTTCCTGCCTTAAGGCGAGGCTAGTTTGAGTGATCGTGACCATGGGCCGACCTAGAGAGTTCGATGAAGACGCCGTGCTGGCCGCAGCAATAGACTGCTTTTGGCAACACGGGTACGAAGCCACGTCGGTCCGGGAACTGGCCTGCAAAATGGGGCTCACCGGTGCGAGCCTGTACAACGCCTTCGGCGACAAACGGGCCCTGTATCGTCGGGCGCTGAACTATTACGTGCAAACCAGCTTTGCCGCTCGTGCGTATCGGCTGCAAGCAACCCTGTCTGCACCAGAGGCGATAGGCGCCTTTTTTACGGAAACCATTGAGCGCTCGCTGGATGATAAGCAGCGACGAGGCTGCCTGATTGTGAACTCGGCGCTGGAAGTGGCTCCCCATGATCCCGAGTTCCGGCAGATCGTTACCGAGGTGCTCGGACACGTGGAGACGTTCTTCCGACGCTGCATCCGCGCCGGCCAGCGCGACGGTACGATCACGAACCGCCATGGCGCCACTGAGCTGGCGCAGATGCTGCTGGGGATCCACATCGGTATGCGCGTGCTCGCCAGAACCCGACCGGAACGTACCCTGCTCGAAGGAATGATTCGCCCGGCATTAACGTTACTTACTCCCGACCTGTCTCATGCAAAAAGGAAAAAAGATGATTGACCTGTACTACTGGCCCACGCCCAATGGCCACAAAATTACCCTGTTCCTGGAAGAGGCCGGACTGGACTACCGGATTCATCCTGTAGACATCAGCGCGGGCGACCAGTTCAAACCTGAGTTCCTTGCTTTTTCTCCCAACAATCGGATGCCGGCGATCATAGACACCGCTCCCACCGACGGTGGTGAGCCAATCACGGTGTTCGAATCGGGTGCCATTTTGCAATATCTGGCCGAGAAAACCGGTCAATTTCTGCCTGCCGATGTGCGCGCACGCAAAACAGTGATGGAGTGGGTTTTCTGGCAAATGGGTGGGCTGGGCCCTATGGCCGGCCAGAATCACCACTTCGGCGTCTATGCACCCGAGAAAATCCAGTATGCCATTGACCGTTATGTTAAAGAGACTAACCGTTTGTATGGTGTGCTTAACCGTCGCCTGGAAGGTCGCTCTTTTATAGCGGGCGAGCAGTACTCCATTGCCGACATGGCGTCCTATCCATGGATCGTGCCATACGAGCGCCAGCAACAAGACCTGCAAGCCTTTCCGAATCTGCATCGATGGTTCGAACAGATTCGCGAGCGGCCTGCTACCGTGCGCGCCTATGCCAAGGGAGAACCATTTTCGAGTCGGCCAGCGGTAACCGAGGAAGGCAAGAAAATTCTGTTCGGACAGACTGCGCAGACCGCCGGGGCGCGTGCATGACGGCGGTATACTTCTTTACCGATATTACTTCTGCAATTTTTCTGTGAAACAAAACCATATGTTCGCGCAGCAGTCGCCATGTCCTTGCGGCAGCACGTCAAGCTATGAGGCTTGCTGTGGTCGTTGGCACCAGGGCGCGCTGCGCCTGATGGCACCCGATGCGCAAACCCTGATGCGCTCCCGATATTCCGCTTTCGTATTGGATGAGCTCGATTACCTGCTGGAGACCTGGCACAGCAGCACCCGTCCTGTGTCGCTGGAGCCCAATGCACCGGGCACCAAGTGGCTGGGATTGGATGTACGACGTCACGCTGAACAGGACGATGACCATGCTACGGTAGAGTTTGTTGCCCGATCTCGCCAGAACGGATGCGCGGCGCGCCTGCATGAAGTGAGTCGCTTTGTACGCGAAGACGGGCGGTGGTTTTATGTGGACGGGGATTTTGTTGAAAAGGAGCGCCCGGCAGGGGCCAGGCGCCCGCAGTAAACTGCAGCCAGCTATTCTGCCTGGGCCACCACCTGTTCCAGCTTTTCAAAAAACTGTTGCCATCCGGATTTCGCACCGCCAAGCGCCTGCTTCTGTTCGGGTCGGAAACCTGATTGCTCCATACGCAGATGGGTGCCTGTCGCCGTTGGCGTGAGCGTAAAGGTGACGACGCTTCTCAGATCGAAGTCTGGATTGTCGTTAACAAAATTCCAGGTGTAGGACAAAACGCTGTTCTGCTCGATGGTGAGTACTTCGCATTCGAGTATGCCGCCCCAGTCGCCCTGTAGTTTGAAACGATGGCCAATAGCGGGAACAAAGTCGTTTTTCATCAGCCATTCTTCTATCAGATGAGGCACGGTAAGCGCTCGCCAGACTTTTTCAGGAGGATGAGCAACCT
>JBOIGK010000820.1:0-2037 GCA_050742695.1 Advenella sp.
GCCTTGCTGTGGCGGTCGCCGAACACCTTGTTGATATTCTGAAGACGAATGAAATGTTCGTCTACTCCCGGGCTGCCGGCGCCGGTTGGCACTGTGCTCGCGCCAGTATCAATGACCTCTGTATTCATCGTGTTCTCCTGCGGTTGCCGTAGGCCTGGGTGATGCGGTCAATAATCACAGCCAGAATTACAATCGCACTGCCCGCCTGTACGCCCTGACCAACATTCAATGTCTGCACCGCTTCCAGCACCCGCTCGCCAAGACCTGGGGCACCGATCATGGAAGCCAGCACCACCATCGAGAGCGACATCATGACCGCCTGGTTGATGCCAGCCATGATGCTGGGCTTGGCCAGGGGCAAAATGACCCAGCGCAGCATTTGCCAGCGGTTGGTGCCAAATGCCGTTCCGGTTTCATGCATTTCACGACTGATCTGCAAGATACCCAATGCAGTCAGCCTGATCAGCGGTGCGATGGCGTAAATCACCGTTGCGAAAAGCGCTGGCACATTTCCCAGGCCAAAAAGCATCAGCACCGGAATGAGATAGACAAAGCTTGGCATGGTCTGCATCACATCCAGCACCGGCTGCAGTACACGATATACGCGCGGCCGAGCCGCCACGAAAATTCCTATGGGTATCCCAATGACCACCGTAATAATCACTGCGCAAATCAACAGCGCCAGCGTCTGCAGCAATGCTGCCCACAAGCCAAAGGCGCCAATCACGTAAAGCCCGATAGCGCACGCCACTGCAAAAATGATTGAGCGTGTACTGTGCCAGGCCAAAGCTGCCGTGAGTAGAATCAACAGCCATGCCGGAATCGCCGCCAGCCCCTGTACCGTCGGACTTAGCAAATAGCGGGTAAGGAATCCGCTGACCTGCCGAAACGATTCGCCATAGGTACCCACTACAGACTTGAGGCCGCTATTGAGCTTGTCCTGGATGGACCAGTCAGGGAAGATGCTGCTTACCGCTGCTGTTTGCCCAGTCCATGCCTGCAGCCGGGATGCCGCTTCGGGGCTGACCCATTGCTGCCAGACTTCAGGATGTTCCTTGATAAATTGTTCTGCCTGCAGCGTGCCGTCGCGTTTGCTTTCGGTCATCTGCAAAATAGCGCCGTTCAATTGATCGGCGGTGAACTGGATTTTTTCAAAGAACTGCATCAGATCCGGATGCTGCTTCTTGAATGGGGTGGACACGGCAATTGACAAATTGGATACCGGAAAACCGGTGACGCAGTTTTTGTCGCCGTCTTTTTCCAGCAGGCTACTCCAGCATTCCGATTCATTTTTAGGAAATTGCAGCGCCTTGAACGTGTACTTGGCCATCAGCCCGGTAGGCTGCCAGTAATAAAAGAGCAGGGGTTTCTTCTGTTCATACGCCGAGGAAATTTCCGCATCCAGTGCCGCGCCGGTACCGGGATGAACATTATCGAATGTCTTGTCCAGGCCGGTCGTACGCAACAGGCGGGTATTGAATATTTCACACGTCCAGCCCGACGGACAGTTCATGAAGCGTGGTTTGGGGCCGCTTGCAGAGTCCAGAAACAACTGTGAAAAGCGCTCAAGATCCTTGTAGGACCGAAGCTGCGGATTTTGCTCCCAGACATAATCGGGCACGTACCAGCCCTGCTGGGCTCCGCCTTTGAGCGTGTCGCCCACCATGGCGGCCTTGTTCTCCTGCAGCGCCTTGTTCATCACTTCGGAGCGCCCGACCCAGACTTCGCCGATTACCTGAATGTCGTTTTGTGACAGGGCATTTTCCTGGGCAGGGCCCGAGCCGGGAATCTCAGTGGTTTTGCACTGGTAGCCGCGTTCAGCGATCAGGCGCAATACAGCACTGGTAAATTGACCGCTTTCCCAGGTCAGCGCGGCGAACTTGACGGGGCTTTCGCACGCAGCTAGGGCGGGGGCAGAGAAAAAGAGCAAAAAGACAAAAACGATGCGCTGTAACATTGGCCGGACCCTTGCGGTTTGCTTGATCGGTTAATTACAACTGGCATTTGCCGATGGCGCAAGGCTTTAGCGTCATATTG
>JBOIGK010000821.1:0-2417 GCA_050742695.1 Advenella sp.
ATCACAAACAGCCATTCGGACAGAAAAATGGCCGGTAGACCTGGGTCTGCCGGCGCATTATATTTACCCCTGGCCCGCCGAGACGGTGACCAGCGCAGGACGCAGGACCCGGTCGGCAATGGTATAGCCTTTTTGCAAAGTAGTGACGACCGTGCCGGATGGCACGTCGGCAGGAACCGTAGAAATGGCCTGATGCACATGCGGGTCAAACTTGTCCCCTGCGGCAGGAGCCACTTCCTTAAGATTATTGCGGTCAAACGCGGCTGTCAGTTGACGCAGAGTGGTCTCAAGGCCTTCCCTGAGTGATTCAAACGACTGGTCTTCCAGTGCCAGCGCGGCCTCCAGGCTGTCACGGACGGGAACCAGGCTTTCTGCAAAAGATTCGGTACCGAATTTACGCGCCTTGGAGACATCATCCTGGGCACGTCGGCGTACATTTTCCATTTCGGCATGAGCACGCAGCAACTGATCATGATACTGGCTGACTTTGGCTTCGAGTTCGGTATATTTGGCTTCCAGATCGTCTGTCGGCGTAATTACCGCGTCCTGGTCAGGCTGTTCAGCGTCGGCAACCTCAGCCTGCGTGGTTTCTTCATTGTCAGCCTTGGGGGCCTGGTTCTTGTTTGGATCAAATTCCTGTGTCATTTCTACTCCTGCATCAAATCAATATAGTTACCCCCCACTTGGGGGCGGCGAAGATAAATTCAAGGGTGCAACTGTGCCCGTATTGGCGGCGTCCGTGCCTGTGCCCTGCCCGCCAGTAACCAGGCTGTTACATAACAAGGGCCAGAGGCGCTATCGCTGTGATCTGCTCAACGGGCGAGCGCGGCAAAACCAGGCGTTAATGAGACAGGCTGCCGCAACAACCACGCACTGGCCGTTGCATAGACTCAGAAATCGTATTCTGCCTGCACTTGCTGACCGATCTGCAGCACATCGCTGACATTGTCGGTCAACACGGCGTTTACGCCAAACAGCACGCCCAGGTCGGCACTGCGGGTCTGCATCAAGGTAATGCCCGGCTCATCGGCGAACGTAGCCGATACCGGGTCAACATTCGGAATCGTACAGCGGGTACACGGTTTGACGAAGGCAAAATTGAGCTTGCCTGTGGCCAGTCCGAAAACATAATCCTCTTCGTATTCGGGCAAACCATCCAGCACGATATTGGGCCGAAAACGGATCATGTCCACCGGCGCCTGCTGCTTGCCGGCCAGCGTGGCATTGAGCGCATCCAGTGAAGCGGTGCTGGCAAACAAAAACGGAAAGCCGTCGGCAAACCCGAAGGTCTGATCCTGGGCGTTTAACGGTTTCCAGTCCCGGTGGCGCTGTTGCCAGCTCTCGGGAAAATCGGGCATAACGCGTCGTTGCGATTCAGGATGCAGGCGCAGCAAGCGGCAAGGCTGGCCCAGCACCTGACTGAACCATTGGTCCGCCTGGTCGCTGACGGGCACGCCTTGCGGCTGACCGCTCCACACCCTGACGGCAATCGCTTTGGCGCCCGCCTGCGGCGCATCCAGTGAGACCGTCAGCGTCGAAGCGCCGGGGGCCTGCAAGCGCAACTGGTTCAGTGCCAGATCAAGCGCCGGCTGGATCAGCACCATGCGCGGCACCGTGCGCTGGGTCAGCATCGCCCCAGCGGCATCAACCAGAATAAACTGCCGGTCCCATAGGACCCCTGCCGCGCTGATTTGCGCACGATCGAGCGCAATGCCGGCGCAGGATTTAATGGGATACACATACAGACCACTAATGGTGACGGCCATGATGTCTCTCTAAAAAAAGAAATAAATAATAGGTTCGGTCAGACTGCATCCAGGTCGGGCCAGCCGGCAATATGTTGCCGAATCAGGCCCGCCATGGCATTGATCCATGTCGGTTGATCATTCAGACAGGGAATATAGCGAAACTGCTCACCACCTGCCTGACTGAAGGCACGCGCGCACTCTATTCGGATTTCCTCAAGCGTTTCCAGACAGTCGGCCACAAAGCCAGGGCATAGCACGTCGACGTGACGGATATTGTCTCCAGGATAAGCCTGTAGCACCGACAGCGTCGAAGGCCCGAGCCATTCGGCCCGACCGAACCTGCTTTGAAAGGCGATGTCGATCGGCACCCCTTCTGCCGCCAGCCGCAGCTGCAGCGCCTCGGCCGTGGCCGTGCAATCATGCAGATAGGGGTCGCCTAGTTCCACAGAGCGCTTGGGCAAGCCGTGGAAACTGAGCAGCAGTTGCTGGGGTTTGCCGTGCTCACGCCAATAATCGCGCACATTTTGCGCCAGCGTATCAAGAAAACCGGGCAACTGCTGGAACCGCTTGACGAAACGCAATTCGGGCAAATCACGCGCATCGCGATACAGCGCCAGCGTATGCTCGAAAATGGTTGCGGTTGTGCTGGCGGCAAATTGCGGATAGAGG
>JBOIGK010000822.1:0-7549 GCA_050742695.1 Advenella sp.
GCATTGGTCTTGGGATCGCCCAGATCATTGATCGCGACGATTTCAATATCATGCTTTTTGCCACCTTCATAGTGAGCGCGCAGTACATTACGGCCGATGCGGCCGTAGCCGTTAATTGCAACACGAATGGTCATTACATTCTCTCCTGTTTTATAAAACCTGTTTAACCCTGTTCGCCACGTTTTCCGCGGTAAACCCGAAATGCTTGAACAGTACGCCTGCGGGCGCCGATTCACCGTAGGTATCCAGACCGACGGCAGCGCCGTTGCGCCCGATATATTTGTACCAGCCTGACGTGACCCCCGCCTCGACAGAGACAGCAGGCAAGGTCGGCGGGATCACACTGTCGCGCCATTGGGCGCTCTGGCGATCAAATACGGACGTACTGGGCATGGATACGACACGGACGGGAATATTTTCCTGCGCAAGCAATGCCTGGGCTTCGAGCGCCAGGCCGACTTCGGAACCGGTAGCAATAATAACGGCTTGTGCTCCCTGAGCGTCACGCAAGACGTAACCACCTTTTTCTATTTGTTCGACGGTGGCTTCATCGCGTTCAACAAAAGGCAGGTTCTGGCGCGATAAAAGCAGGGCGCTGGGCCCGCCCTCTTGCACCTGCATGCCGACACTGACAGGACGCGATACGGCAGACTTCCAGGCAATAGCCGTTTCAGTCGTGTCGCATGGACGCCAGACATCAAGATTGGGAATCAGACGCAGGCTGGCTGCATGCTCGACCGACTGGTGTGTGGGACCATCTTCGCCCAGACCAATGGAGTCGTGCGTAAAAATATGGACAACGCGCTGCTTCATCAGCGCGGCCATGCGGATGGCGTTGCGTGAATAATCTGAGAAAGTGAGAAACGTGCCGCCAAAAGGCAGGTAACCACCATGCAGGGCAACACCATTCATAATGGCCGCCATGCCGAACTCGCGCACGCCATAATTGATATGACGACCGAAACGCAGGTGACCGTCTGTACCGCAACGCACTGCGCCGGCGCCTTTCCAATCAGTAAAGACCGACCCGGTCAGATCTGCCGAGCCACCCAGCATTTCCGGCAGAATGTCCACCAGCGCAGTAATGGCAAACTGCGATGCCTTGCGCGATGCAACTGTTTCAGCCTTGCTGACGGTTTGCTGCAGAAATGCCGCGAATTTTTCGGCGAAGTCTTCAGGCATCTGACCGTTCATCCGGCGGGTAAATTCCTGGGCTTCCTGCGGATAGTCTATGCTATAGAGCGCAAACTGTTTTTTCCAGTCGCGCTGAATCTGATCACCACGCTCGCGCTGGTTCCAGCCGGCATATACGTCTTCGGAAATTTCAAAAGGCGGCAGCGTCCAGCCAATGGCCTCGCGCGTGGCGGCAATTTCCGCAGCGCCCAGAGGGGCGCCATGAACCTTGTCGCTACCCTGCAGATTGGGTGCGCCCTTGCCGATCGTTGTCTTGCAGATAATGATCGTTGGTCCCGAAGAGCCGCGCTGCGCCTGCTGTTTGGCTTTGGCGATGGCGTGGTCGACGGCGAATACATCGTGACCATCAACGCCACGAATCACATTCCAGCCGTAACCTTCAAAGCGCTTGCCGGTATCGTCGGCAAACCAGGGTTCAACCTTGCCGTCAATGGAAATACCATTATCGTCATACAGAACAATGAGTTTGGACAGTTTCAGGGTCCCGGCCAGCGAACACACTTCGTGGGAAATGCCTTCCATCAGGCACCCGTCGCCAACGAAGGCATAGGTGTAGTGGTCAACGATTTTGTGTTCGGGTTTGTTGAACTCTGCTGCCAGCAATTGCTCGGCCAGCGCAAAGCCTACCGCATTTGACAGCCCCTGGCCCAGCGGGCCGGTCGTCGTTTCCACGCCGGGAGTGATACCCACTTCGGGGTGTCCCGGTGTTTTGGAATGCAGTTGCCGGAACTGGCGCAGCTCTTCAATAGGCAAATCATAGCCGGTTAAATGCAGCAGCGAATACAGCAGCATGGAGCCATGGCCGTTGGACAGAACAAAACGGTCGCGATCAGCCCAGGCCGGATCTGCAGGATTGTGACGCAAGTGGCGTGTCCACAGCGCTTCGGCGATTTCTGCCATGCCCATGGGCGCGCCCGGATGGCCGGAATTGGCCTGTTGCACGGCATCCATGGCCAGCGCGCGGATTGCATTGGAAAGGTGAGAATTCGATGTGGCGGCCGTGGTGGTCATGCGGATCCTGTAGAAATCACGGTTTAGTTACGATTAACCAGCGATTTTAACACTCCATGTTTTGTCCGTGACGCTCTCGCTAAATAAAGTAAAATTTAGCCATGCAAACTGTACCTCGCTTCTATTGTCCGATACCACTGCTGGCGCACACCCGTGTCGCCCTGCCCGATGCCGCTGCGCATCACGCTTCCCGCGCCCTGCGTTTGCGCGAAGGCGACGCGATTGTGCTCTTCAATGGCGACGGCACCCAATTTCCGGCTCAGCTGCGCTTTGAACAGGGAAGAGCCATGGCCGACCTTGGCCAGCAACAGCATACCCGTACCGAGCTGCCAGGCAGAATCGGTCTGGTGCAGGGGCTGCCGTCAGGCGACAAAATGGACTGGATTATCGAAAAGGCAGCAGAACTGGGCGTATCCGATGTGTTTCCGGTAAGAGCAGAGCGCAGCATTGTGCAGCTATCCGGCAACCGGTTGGAAAAACGCCAGTTACACTGGCAACGCATTGCAGAATCGGCCAGCGAGCAATCGGGCCGCAACTGCATTGTGCAGGTTCATCCGCTGCAGACGCTGAGCACGTATCTGCAACAAACCAATGGGGTACTCGGGTATCTTTGTCATCCCGAAGGCGAGCGCTCGCTGTTGCAGGCACTTGCGACGCTACCACAGGTCTGTTCCACGACTTCGTCCAATGCGTTGGACTCAAACGTGGGCTTGGTGCAGACCCAGCCGGCAACGCCCGCATTTCGTCTGCTGATCGGACCGGAAGGCGGATGGTCACCGCAGGAGCTTCGCAAGGTGCAGGCGGCCGGCATCGAAACCGTCACTTTTGGCGCGCGAATTTTAAGAACAGAAACCGCCGGCCTTGCCATGACCGCGGCAGCCATCGCCACGCTTGGCTGGCTGTAGGCAAACTGTCCAGCGGGCCACAGGACAGGTTACTCAGCGATTGCCGCCGACGGGTTCGCTCGGCTATGGCGAAACAGTGCTTCCCTGGGATAGGGTAAAGCGAGCGAGGGCATTTGCGATCTTGAAAAGTAGCGCAATGTCCCCTTCTGTTTGTCCGGTACGCTCAGTTGCCCTTCGGTCACGCAATAAAACACAATGACGGTGTACTCAACTTCATCGCCATTGGGATAAATATAACGAAACGCCTTGCCGCCGTACACATCCAGAAGCTGCGAGCAAAGCAGCTCAAGGCCGGTATTCTCCCTGACTTGCCTGGCCAGCGCTTCCTGTGGCGTCTCTGCCAGTTCGATGACGCCTGCCGGCAGGCTCCACCCTTGAGCGCCGTCATTTTCCTGCAACAGGATCTGGTCATTCGCGTTCAGGATGACGGCAGCCACAGAAGGCAGCTGAATAAGTTCATTGCCGATTTTTGCTCGCAGATTCCATAGATAATCAGATAACATAGGTATCCCTCCCTTCATATGATCAGGAATCGGCGCGCATGACATATAGAGGCTGATGCCACCGGATCCGGCGCCGCAATACTATAAAGATAACGACAAGGCGGTGACGGCACACATTTTGTTGGGCCGTATTGTGTTGCGCCTTTTAGCAGCGCGCTCTGGTTGCTGTAATTCGGTGTTCCTGTCTTGCTGTAATCAGTCGCGCTATAGCAGTTGCTCTGTATCAGTCGCTCTGTATCAGTTGCTTTGTTCGGGTTGTGACGATTCTTCACTTGCAACGCATTGTTGTTGCCGCTTAAAGGGCAGACATCAATCGGGCAGACATCAATCGCTTTGCGCGTAGGGCCTGGGAGCACGGCCTGGCTCGGGCGCTTCGTGCTTGCCTGCGTGTTCTACCAAGTACGAAAAGACGCGCCCATTATCGTCGCCATATTCCACGGTATCATTAAGTACCCCCTTGAGCGCATCGATATGTTCAAGAAGTGAATCGTCTTCGGAATGCAGGCGGCGCAATGCAAGCACCATCCCGCCTTTCTGCTCAAGCAACGTCTCGCCCAGGCAATCGAGCAAGGCGTCCATATTGCTGCCAAAGAACACAGGATAGTCTACCGCCTTGGCAATGGCACGAAGCACGGCCGAGCAACTGCGCGCCTTTTCGCAATCGGCCTCGAAATAGGCCAGTCCTGCTTTTTCAGCATGCGCTTTGAGCTCATCAAGACCAATCGTTTTTTCTTTTATGGCGCCGCCCGTTTCCAGGATAGCTTTCAGTGGGGTACCTGTTTTTTTACTCATTGACCTCTCCATAAAAAAACGCTTTGATTTCTTCCTGACGTGCCATCACGTCATTAAAGGCCAGTTCGATCAGCTCACCCGTAAAGGCTGACTCAAAGAGCAGGAACGAAGCAAGTAATCCGCCTGACTCTTTTCCGGGCCGTCCGGAAACGCCTAATACCCGCAAAAAGGCCCGAACCGACTTAGGCATGAAATTTAAATGCTTCAGGGCAATTTCGTCAATAGATTTACTCGGACTTATCGTTAAAACATCAATTTTTTTCACACCTGTGCTTAACTGTACACCAGGTGGTACAGATTCGAGCAATGTATTGATACGACTGATGCGCTCCAGATCGATAGACAGACCATCAATAAAGATGTCCGACAAGGCATGACCACCAATTTGCGCCAGCGTAGGATATTGGTCGCTTTGATGCACCGGATCTTCTTCTATTGACGCATCACCGTGGGCGCTGGTGCTGATCACCAGTACCCGGTCCGCACCCAGGTGAATGGCCGGGCTGATGGGCGCCAACTGGCGCATGGAACCATCACCGCACCACTCCCATTTCTCTTGCAGTGGCAGGCGGGCCGCCGGAAACACGAATGGGATGGCGCTGGACGCCATCAGATGGTCCAGCGTGATGGGTTCTGCAATGGCATAACGACGACGCCCCTTCCAGGCATCCAGCGGGCCGCTGGACTGGTAGAAAGTCATATGATTGCCGCTGGTATAGCTGGACGCCGTAATGGCCAGCCCATGCAAATGACCCTTGTGCATATTGCGCTGCAAATTGGGAAAATCAATACTGTCGCACAGCAGTTTGGCCAGCGGGCGGTTATCCAGTAAAGACTTGGGCGCATTATCGCGCAGACCCTGCAGCGCCCAGCCGAACATCAGCATGCCCAGCCAGCGCATGCCGTTACCGAATACCCCCACCGGATCAGATCGATAGACATCGCCTGCATGCAGGCTGCGCCAGATTTTTTCAAGCCGCTTGAGCGCTGCGTGTGGGTGTGCGGCACGACAGGCATAGGCAGTGGCATTGATTGCCCCGGCTGACGAGCCGCAAACAATAGGGAATGGGTTTCTGAAGCGCGCAGACTTATTGGGATCGAGAATTGCCAGGATAGCCTGCAATGCCCCTACCTGATAGGCTGCCCGGGCCCCGCCCCCGGTCAGGACCAGGGCGGTCTGGGAACCGGTGTTGGCATCAACCATGCCCGACAGGGACGGATCGTTCATTGGCGGTCGCCCTTGTTGCAAACGCCCTTTTCATGATACTCAAGGGCCTGGACACGGAAATTTTGATCCATTCTAATTCCTGGGAAATGTGGCGTTTCATGGCAAGTGTGACGCAGGGCACACACCGGGCTGTCAGTTCAGAGCGATCTGACAGCTATCATACGAAAATTCATCCGGGAATGCATCCGGTAATTCCGACACAGGCTTATCCCCTATTGCCACTGCCAGTCCGGTTTGCTTCGCCCTGGCGGCGCGCTGTAGCGATCACCACCCAGCGCTGTCTGGCAGCAATTCGTCCGGATAGACAAACAGCCCGCCCGGATCAAACAGGGCTTTGATATTGCCCTCGATATGATGATGCACCCCGACAGCGAAGTCGCGATCGGCCTCGCTGAGCGCTGCATCGGTCACAATGGCGTTGTTCCGCATGCGGCGGATCACCAGTTCCTGGCACCAGATGAGTGTTCCGCCATGCCCCAGAAAGAGCTGGGCCAGATTGATATCACCCAGCCGGGGTTTGAGCGCATCCAACCTGTAGGCCAGCGGCCAGCGGGGCATTTGAGCGCAACGGGCGATATCGGGATCGGACAACTGTTCAAACAGGGCCGGAATCAGCCGCTGCAGCGCAGGCAGGCGCAGTGGCGACTCGTCATTCACGCCAAACCCGCCCAGCACGGCGGTCTGGCCGTCGGCAAACAGGGCATGCACCCGTTCCAGCCCGGAATTGGCAGTGCAGCCGGGCCTGCAGTCGTGCCACTGCGGCATGGCCAGCCATTGCGCCAATGTAAGTTCAGGCGGCACATGCGAGAATTGTTCATAGCCCTGCGCCTGCATATGCGCGACCGCTGTGCCGGGCAATGCCAGGCAGGCGTGTTCGCCCAGCGCTTCAGTACCATGCAGTCGCGAACCGGCGCTGACAATCAGGCAGGACCGGCCAATGACGGTGGCCGCCGTCGCTGTGCCTTCCAACACCATCGCCACATCGTACTCCTGGCAAAGCTGCCTGAGCGAGGGCAGATCGCCCAGGTTCTGCAACACGACGCGCGCGCAATAATATCCGTCCGTTTCCTGCTCGTCGGTAAGGGGCGCTTCCAGCGCCCGCTGTACCCTGCGACAGAAGGCCGGCCACGGCCCCTCCTGAGGGCGTTTACTAAGGGAAAGGAAGCGACGACGATTCACATGCATAATCAATTGCAAAAACCTTTGTGGCAACAGCGGTAAAACAGTCCGGCAAGAGGACGGATAACGTGCCGGCAGGCGTTTACCGTTACAATGGGCGCTCACCACACGTATTCATTTCTGATCTATTTTACCTTGCGCAGTTTCACCATGACCCGTTTTGCCCACCGAATTGACCAGGCTCTTACTTTTCACGCAATCGAGGTCACCAAGGCCGCCCAGCAGTTGCGTGAACAGGGCCGGGATATTATCAGCCTTGGTATCGGGGAGCCCGATTTTACCGCACCCCCGATCGTGGTCGATACGCTGGCCAGAGCAGCACAGGCAGGCTTGAGCGGCTACAGTCCGGCACTGGGCATCATGCCGCTGCGCTCGGCCATTGCCGATTATTACAAAAGTCATTGGGGCACGGAAGTGGACCCGGAGCGGATCATCATTACCGCAGGCGCTTCCGGCGCGCTGTCTCTGGCCTGCATGACGCTGCTCAATCCCGGCGACGAAATTCTGATGCCGGATCCGGCCTATCCGGCCAATTCGAATTTCATCCTCTGCTCGGGAGCCACGCCGCGGCTGGTGCCCTGCACGGCGCAAGAACGCTTTCAGTTGTCGGCGGACAAGATTGCCGCTCATTGGACCGATAAAACACGCGGCGTGCTCATTGCCTCGCCCAGCAATCCGACCGGCACATCCATCGAACGCGAGGAACTGGTCCGCATCATCCAGACCGTCAGGGAGCG
>JBOIGK010000823.1:0-3255 GCA_050742695.1 Advenella sp.
GGCCCAGGCCCTGAATGCCCATCTGCAAGGCTGTTTCAGCGACGCGACGCCCGCACACATTTATACCAGCGATCTGCAGCGGGCATACCACACCGCCCTGCCCTATGCCCAGTCATGCAACAAGCCCATTCATCGCCTGCCAGGGCTGCGCGAACGCAATTACGGTAGTCTTGAAGGCCAGCTCTGGTCTGAGCTGACCGGCTTTGATTCGGCACGCAATCACAACCTGACGATAGAACTGGACCAGGATGAACACAAGGCGGAGGACCTGGCAACCTTTTATGCGCGGATCAGGCAGACGCTCAACGCACTGGCACAAAAGCACAAAAACGAAACCATCATGATCGTAAGCCATGGTGGCTCGATTGACATGATGTGGCGGGCTGCCGGCAAGCTGACGCCCGATGCGCCACGTCAATTCACCCAACGCAATACCAGCATCAACCGCCTGCGAATTGTCGATGATGACAGCTGGCAGATTGTATCCTGGGCCGACACGAGTCATTTGCCGCAAGTGGTAACCGAGGCATAAAGTTCAAAGCATGAAACGGCTCCGGCCACCGACGCACCCTCGCAGTGATGGGTGCCGGGCTGCCTGGGCCTGACGCGATGGTGCTTACTGCCGACGAGGCTTGCGACCGGCACGGCTCATCATGCGGTCATAGAGCGCGCTGGGAATGAAGCGCATCAGCCTGGCAACCAGACCCATCTGCCATGGAATGACGGTGTAGCGGCGGCCAAGAGCGATTGCCTGGCCTGCGCGCTGCGCAAAAGCATCGGGCTTCATCAAAAACGGCATTGGATAAGGATTGTGCTGCGTCATTGGAGTATCGATAAACCCAGGGGCGATCGTCACGACTTTGACGCCGGTACCGTACAGGTCAAGGCGCAAACTTTCCAGAAACACCGTGACGGCTGCCTTGGATGCACTGTAAGCGCTGGAGCCGGGCAGGCCCCGAACACCGGCAACGCTGCTGATCCCCACCAAGGTGCCGCTTCCCCGGCCTTGCATCCCCGGAATGAAGGGCTCAAAGGTGGCCCCCATGCCCAGCACATTGGTTTCAATAATTTCCCGGAACACCTCGGCATCTTCGACCATGCCATTGAGAATGCCAACACTGATACCGGCATTGGCAATGACAATGTCCACCGGACCATTATGCAAAAAATCTGCAGCCGCAGCATGCAGATCGGCCGCATGCCGCACATCACCAACATAGCATGCCGCCGGTTTTGACAACGACGACGATAGCGCTTGCAGTTTGTCACCCGAGCGGGCGAAAAGCCCCAGCTGTGCGCCGCGGGCGTCGTAATACCGGGCAAAAGCCTCGCCCAGTCCGCTACTGGCGCCACTAATAAAAACACGCATATCGGTATGCAATCGCTAACGTGATATTAGAATTTCGTTATATGACAATCGAAATTATTACAGCTGTGATTGAAGATAGTTCTGCAGGCCGAGTCGTTCAATCAGGCGCAGTTGCTGTTCCAGCCAGTGTGCGTGATCTTCCTCGGTATCTTCCAGTTGCACACGCAACATTTCACGTGTTACGTAATCACCGGACTCTTCGCAAAGCGCAATGCCTTTTTTCAGATTGTCCCGAACCTCAAACTCCGTATCCAGGTCAAGTTGCAGCATTTCGGGAACGTCCTTGCCCACCCGGATATCTGCAGATACCATCTTGGGTGTGCCTTCCAGCAAAAGAATGCGACGAATCAGCGCATCGGCGTGATCTGTCTCATCCTGCATTTCGTGACCGATACGTTCGAACAGCTTGGTATAGCCCCATTCATGATACATACGTGAGTGAATGAAGTACTGGTCCCGTGCTGCGAGCTCACCGGAAAGCAGAAAGTTCAGATAGTCTATGACTTTAGGATGGCCTTTCATTATGCTGCTCCTTGAAAGAATCAAACGTAAAACCCTATTTTAAGAGAGGTTTGCGCGGCGCATGCCCTATAAAGAAAAATTGCCAAATTTCACGAAGAAAAATGGCAATCGTTCTCATTATCTACACGCAACGGCCATGTGGCCCGACAACCGGTTTATGCCTTCTTTGCCGAAGCCAGCCCGGCGTGCAGGTCCTGTAGTGAATACACCTGGATGCCATCGGAGTCGCGCAGATATTGCATGCCTTCGATTGCCGCACGGGCGCCTGCCAGCGTGGTAAAGAAGGTAACCCGATCGGCCAGCGACTGCGTGCGGATTACGCGCGAATCGGAGATCGCATTGCGGCGCTCTTCCACGGTATTGATCACAAGCTGAATCTCACCGTTCTTGAGCATGTCGACCACGTGCGGACGCCCTTCAGTCACTTTATTGACCACTTGCGCCTGTACGCCCGCCTCAATGAGTTTAGCTGCCGTACCACGTGTGGCCACGACTTTGAAACCCAGATTGACCAGACCGCGCGCCAGCTCCACCGCCTTCGATTTATCCTGATCCTTGACGCTGAGAAAAGCAGTACCGGTTTCCGGCAGAAGCACGCCGGCAGCCAGTTGGGACTTGACGAAGGCTTCACCGAAAGTGCGGCCGACACCCATGACCTCACCGGTAGACTTCATTTCCGGACCCAGTATGGTGTCTACGCCAGGGAATTTTACAAAGGGGAAGACGGCCTCCTTGACGCTGAAGTATGACGGCACTACTTCCTCGGTCACACCCTGCTCTGCCAGCGACTTGCCGGCCATGGCGCGTGCCGCGATCTTGGCCAACTGATAGCCGGTTACTTTCGAGACAAACGGCACGGTGCGAGATGCGCGTGGGTTGACCTCCAGCACATAGACCTGCCCGTCCTGGATGGCGAACTGCACATTCATCAAGCCGCGCACGTTCAGTGCACGGGCCATCAGGCTGGTCTGCCGCTTGATTTCCTCGATCACGTCTGTTGAGAGCGAATATGGAGGCAGGCTGCAGGCCGAATCGCCTGAGTGTACGCCCGCCTGTTCGATGTGTTCCATAACGCCGCCAATGAACACCACTTCATCATCGGCCAGGCAATCGACGTCCACTTCCGTTGCATCGTTCAGGAACCGATCGAGCAGCACCGGAGAATCATTGCTGACCTTGACAGCTTCACGCATATAGCGTTCCAGATCGGTCTGTTCATGGACAATTTCCATGGCGCGGCCGCCCAGCACGTAGCTTGGACGCACCACCAACGGGTAACCGATTTCGGCCGCATGGGCAATGGCTTCGGCTTCGGTGCGTGCTGTTCGGTTCGGCGGCTGGCGCAGGCCGAGTTTCTGCAGCAG
>JBOIGK010000824.1:0-3866 GCA_050742695.1 Advenella sp.
GCCTGCTCTTCTGTAAATTGTTTGCCAACACGGGCTGGAACGTAATTGAACAGGGTAGCCGGATCGGTACTGCGCAATCCTTTTACCTGAATATCCTGCACCACGAATGGCGCAAATGCAAAAGATGCCTGCGGAAGAATGAGCATCGCGATCAGAGCCGGGATCGCTTTCTTTTTCATTGAACTAAGCTGTCTCAAAGACATTCGGACTTTCCTTGTGGATTCGGATATGCATAAGCGCTAAATTGTATGCCAGAACACAGCGTCTTGTCAGCAATTTTCCTTGTATGTTAATACGTTAGCGGCATCACCGGCGTTATCCGGCAATTCTCATGACATCATTGAGAAATGCCACCACCATCAGCGCAAGCAACAGCATATAGCCCAATGCCAGGCCTTTTTCCTGCACAAATGCCGGTAAAGGACGACCCCGTACAATTTCAAAAAAGGCAAATAACATTTGCCCACCATCCAGGCCGGGAATCGGGATCAGGTTGAGCACACCGATACTGATGGTGATCAGCGCAATGAACTCAATGAATCGCTCAAACCCCAGGCTGGCTGATTTGCCGGCGTAGTCGGCAATGGTGACTGGCCCGCTGATATTTTTCCAGGACACTTGCCCAGTAACCATTTTCCCCAGCATTTTTACCGAAAACCAGGCAGTATCGAACGTTCTCGTGGTGGCCAGGGCCACGCTTTCAAACAAACCGTAACGCACGAATGTCATTGGATAGCCGGACTGCAGCGCCACGCCGATTTTACCCTGCGAGACGCCATCCGGGCCTTTGGTCGGGCGCGGCGTTACATTGAGCGTGACGCGCTGGCCATCGCGCAACACCACCAGGGGTACGTCCTGGCCGGCATTTTTCTCGATTTCCTCGATAAATGCACGCGCATTCAAGTCTGTACGGGTGCCAGCCTGCACAATAACATCACCCTGCTTTATCCCGGCGGCTTCTCCGGCGCCGCCGGCAATAACCTGCGCAGCACTGGGAGGCGGTGCATCAATATCCAGCCCGTTCAGTCTGGACAGATTGACCCCTTCAAGGTCCTTAGGGGCTGGCAACAAGGCAATCGTAATGTCGCGATCGGTATTGCTCGGATCCCGCAATTGCAAGGTGACCGACTGCCCAAGTATCATGGGTTCCAGCAGTTGTTGTTGCAACTGAGTCCAGGAATGAACGTTGCTGCCATTGAGGCCGATCACCCGATCGCCTTTCTTGACGCCGGCAACCTGGGCAGGCGTTCCGGCAGCCGGCGCACCCAGGATCGCCTGCGGCACATTGCTGCCCGCCATATACATGACCGAATAAATGAGAATGCCCAGCAGCAGGCTGAACGCCGGACCCGCAGCAAAAATCAGCATGCGTTGCCAGGGCGATTTTTCGCTCATGGCTCCCCTGCCCGGCCTTGCCATGGCGCCGGCCTCGGGCTCGGCCAGGGGCTTGACGTAGCCACCTAGCGGCAATGCCGAAATGACCCATTCTGTGCCCCGGGCGTCGCGCCGGCTAAGAAGCACTTTGCCAAAGCCAAGGGAAAAGCGCTCGACATGAACACCACAAAGGCGTGCAGCCAGATAGTGCCCCAGCTCATGAAAAACCACCACGATACTGATCGTGACAATGAAAAAAATAATACTGGAAAGCATAATAGTCAGGCCAAAGCAGGTAAAAACGTCCTGGCGCGTTCGCGTATCAGGAGGTCGAGCTGGAAAACATCATCAATGTGGCCGATAGGGCTGGTCTGGCCGCTTTGCCAGTCCAGCGCCCGGTCGATCACCTGGGCAATTTGGGTAAAGCGCAAACCGCCCTGCAGGAAATGGGCCACGGCGACCTCGTTGGCGGCGTTCAGGGCAATGCACTCGGCCTGACCTGCGTGCAAAGCATCAAAGGCCAGCTTCAGACAGGGGAAGCGCGCAAAATCAGGGAGTGAAAAATTCAATTGCTGTAACTTGCGCAGATCAAAGGCTGGCGTATTGCTTTCGATGCGTTCAGGGTACCCCATGACATAGGAAATCGGAATACGCATATCCGTGTTGCCCAACTGGGCCAGCAACGAGCCGTCGATAAACTCGACCATGGAATGCACCGTACTCTCGGGATGAATGACCACGTCGATCTTGTCTGGCGCCAGACCGAATAGAAAGTGCGCCTCGATCACTTCCAGGCCTTTATTGAGCATCGTTGCCGAATCCACGGAAATCTTCTGCCCCATGCTCCAGTTTGGATGGCGGCAAGCTTGTTCAGGCGTTACATGATCCAGCTCATTGATGGCTGTATCACGAAACGGGCCGCCGGAGGCAGTGAGGATCAGTCGCTGTATCTGCTGCTTTTCCCTGCCATTTTGCAGGCACTGAAAAATGGCATTGTGTTCGCTATCGACGGGCAACAATTGCGCGTTGTGGGTTTGCACTGTGTGCATAAATAACGAGCCGGCAGCAACCAGCGCTTCTTTGTTGGCCAGCAAAATACGCTTGCCCGCCTGCGCCGCTTCGAACGCCGATGCCAGGCCGGCAATGCCGACAATCGCCGCCACTACGCAATCTGTCTCGGGATCCCTGGCCGTTTCGCACAATCCGCGCTCGCCCATCCTGATCTCTGGCAGCTCATGCTGGGCAGGCCAGTGCTCGCGAAACGCATCCACGGCATCAACATCGGGAACAATGACCACTTTGGCCGAAAACTCCAACGCAAGCTGCGCCAGTTTCTGCATGCGTCGCTGGGCACTGAGCGCATACACACTGAATCGGTCTGGATGCCGGCGCACAATATCGAGAGTACTGTCGCCAATCGAGCCGGTTGCTCCGAAAATCGTAATATTCTGCATGGACTTTGTTTTCCGGAAAAGTGTTTGGGCGCAAGCGCCGTTAATGAAAATGCCGGATCAGCATCCATAGGGCAAGGACCAGCGGGGTGACCGAGAGAATCGAATCGAACCGGTCCCAGACGCCGCCATGTCCCGGCAAAAGATTGCTTGAATCCTTGATGCCTGCGCGACGCTTGATCAGGGATTCATACAAATCTCCGATCATGGAATACGTTGCCAGCACGGCCCCAAGCAATAGCACAAGAGGCACGGGAAAATACTGGTGCACATAGCCGGCAAAGCTGCCACCGATATACATCGTGGCGAACATCCAGATAACCGCGGCAATCAGACCGCAGATCGCGCCCGAACGGGTTTTGCCCGGACTGATGGCCGGCGCCAGCTTGGCACCGCCAAAATGTTTGCCGCCAAAATAGGCAAAGGTATCGGCACACCAGATCACGCCCAGGAACGAAAAAATGAACCAAACCCCGTGTTGCTGATGCAGCATTGCCAGGGCAAGCGCACTGCCGCTAACAACAATAATGCCAGCCAGACTGCTGAGCACGCTGACCGGCGCACGCTGCGTATCAGCGCGATTGAGGATTAGCGGCACAGCCACTGTCCAGAACACTACCCCCAACGTGGCAACGACAGCGGCAATTGGCCTGATCCAGTCGGCCCACGGCGTATTGGTAAATGCGGCGCCCGCGGTGGTCACTGCGGTATCATCAAAGCCCGCAACTGCGGCCCACCCCGCAGCAACCAGATAAACAACTGCAATAACCCGTGCCGCATTTGCCGAGGCAGTCAGACGCAGCCATTCCCACAACGCAATGGCACTTGCTATGGCGATAAAAACGCGAAAGCAGACTGGCGCAAAAAAAACACTGACCAACAGCAGAACGATCAACAGAACGACCGCGGTAATGATGCGCTGCAATAACATGCGCTCTCCTTCAGGCGGACGGGGAATCATCCGAAATTTGCGCGCTGGTTCGGCCGAATCGGCGTTCACGCCCACGATACCACTCGATGGCCCGATCCATGTCCTTGGCG
>JBOIGK010000825.1:0-7979 GCA_050742695.1 Advenella sp.
ACCGAAGCAGGGCAGAGCCTGCTTGCCCGACTTGGTCCCGTCCTGGCTGAAATGGAAGCGGCGCTGGACGTCGTCAATGTATTTCGGGAGCGACCCGCCGGTACACTTAGACTCAATGTTCCGGTAAGCGCTTCGCGGCTGGTATTGGCTGATATCGTACCGGGGTTTCTGGCGGCTTATCCAGATATTCAACTGGAAATATTCTCAGAGGAGAGCTTTGTCGATGTGATTGCCGCCGGATGCGATGCGGGCATTCGCTACGAGGAGCGTCTGGAGCAGGATATGATTGCGGTGCCTATCGGTCCGCGAACTCAGCGTTTCGCGGCCGCCGCCGCACCCGCTTATCTTGAGCGCTGTGGCCGCCCCAAGCATCCTCGTGATTTGCTGAACCACGCTTGCTTGCGTATGCGGTTTTCCAGCGGTTCAATGCCGCCATGGGAGTTCGAACGCGAGGGTGAGAAATTGCGGGTGGATCCAACCGGGCCGCTCATCGTACAGGCAGGCGGCGGCACTGATCTGGCCGTGGATGCCGCGATAGCCGGTAGTGGGATCGTTTTTCTTTTCGAAGACTGGTTGCGACCACATCTGCAAAGTGGTGCGTTGGTGCCGGTACTCAAGTCGTGGTGGGTGAGCTTTTCGGGCCCATTTCTGTACTATCCGGGACGGCGGCTGGTGCCCGCACCCCTTCGCGCATTCATTGATTTTGTCAAAGCCGATGGTGCGCAACGGTGACAGCCGCAAGCACCAAGGGGCGCTTGCCCGCATGATATGTGCTGGAGGCGCTTGGCAGCAGGCTTGGCTGCAGGGGGCGGGAAGCTGCCGCTTTAATTGCACAGGCCCCAGAGCATTAGAGCGGGTGACGGCGATGTATATTTTCCGGCTAGCCTGCCCCAGAACTCTTCTGTAATAATGGTAAAAAATTCGGAAAGAGATGCCAGCGCAACGTCTTCCCGAATGAGTATCACAATTTGAATATTGCTTATGCTATAAATTATTTTGCATTCAATGCAGCAGCAATCTGATCAATATTCTGTTGCATAGATGTCAAGCCGGCGCTACCCATGATGTACCAGTTGTATGGATCCAGATAGACGATGCGGTTGTTTTTCGCGGCTGCGGTGTCACGAATGACGGAGTTTTCCAGCAATTGGCGGGTCGGCTTGCTCTGCTTGCCGGTAGCCGCATTGCGATCAATCACGAATAGCCAGTCTGGATTGGCTTTGGCAATGTCGTCCAGTTTGACCGGGTGGCGATCTTTTGCCGAGAGGTCCTTCACTGCTTCGTTGGGCGCAAAACCGAAAACGTCATAGATCATGCCAAAGCGAGAGCCAGGACCAAATGCGCTTGTTTTTTCGCCAACCGCAAGAATCAGTATGGCGTTGCCCGCTGCAGCCGCCTTGGCTTGCAGGCCCGCAACAGCATCATTGAGTTTCTTCAAGGCAGCCTGGGCTTCGGGTTCTTTTTGGTAAATGGCTGCCAGCGTCTGTGTATTGCGTTCAATGCTCTTGAGAGGCGCCTGCGTATCGACGCTCAAGTCGAGTGTTGGAGCAAGTTTGGCCATATCATCAAATTTGGCGCGTGAGCGGCCGCCTACGATGATGAGATCTGGCGATACCTTTTTGACGGCGTCCTGATCAGGCTCAAACAGCGTGCCCACTTTGGGCATGCTTTCAGCGTTATATGCGGACAGTGAATCCGGAAAGTGCGCTTTGGGTACGCCTGCAGCCTGTACGCCCAATACCTGCATGATATCCAGCGTGGGCAGATCGAATACGACAGTTTTTGCCGGTTGCGATTTGACTGTGGCCTGTCCTTTTGCATGTTGCACCGTCACCTGGTCAGTTTGAGCCATGGCCTGGGCTGCCAGTGATGTCACACCAATGGCCAGCGCTGTTTGCACCATGACCAGCCATTTTTTTGTATGTTGCGTAGTTTTCATTTGTGATGCCTTTGTTATGATGAACCGCAACGGCAGCGCTGCGGTTGCTATTTCAATCAGAATTTGACGTTCATACCAAGCCAGTAGCGGCGCCCATCTTCCACGTAACCGTAGTCGTCATAGCGGACTTGTTTGTCGAAGATGTTGTAGATGCCGGCATACACGGTGACGTTTTTATTGACGTCATAAGAGCCGCCCACGTCCACATAAGTCGCCGATGGCGCCATGGTCGTGCTGGCCGAGATGCCCTGCGTCGGATCGCTTTCCTTGCCACGGTAGGTCACTTTCATCCAGCCATTGAGCTTGTCTGTGGGTTTCCAGTCCAGCCCAAGATTGAACATATGCTCGGGCATCTGGTTCAGCGGGTTGCCTGCGTACTCACCGCTTTTCTGCTTGGAATAGGTATAGGTGTAGCTGGATGTCAGTGACAATTTCTCACTTAGCGGTGCGGTCAGGGTTGCCTCCACCCCGCGGGTGATGGCATCATCTACATTTACATAGGTGGTGGCCGAGCGCCCTTGTGCATTGACCGGACCGCATTCCGGGCAGGGTACGCGGGTAATTTTGTCGGTGAACTCGTTGTCGAACAGGGTGATGCCCGCCATGAGGCCACTCTCATCGTTATAGATCAGCCCAATTTCTTTGGTCAGTGTTTTTTCCGGTTTCAGGTCCGGATTGCCATACATATTGCCGCCACGGCTGGAAGCGCCCCAGTCTGGCAGCGTTTGCCGCAGAGATGGCGCACGAAAACCTGTGGAAACGCCGCCTTTGATCGTCCAGTTGTCGTTCAGATGCCAAACGCCATACAGTCTGGGACTCCAGTGGATTCCGGAGGTTTTCTCGTTGTCCATACGCAGCCCGCCAGTCAGGGCAAACGAGTCGGTGATCTGCCATTCATCTTCGACAAAAAAGGCATATTGCCAGCGGTCTACGGTAGATCGGTCGGACATCTGGTTGGTGGTGGTGTCTTTGAGATCTTCCAGGCTATAGAAGGCGCCGACCGTGGCGATATGACGCTCGAACAGCGGCATGCTCCATTTGGTGCTCGCCGTGGTGTTGCGGATGGTCATCTCGCGAGCCAGATTCTCGGTTTCTTCGCGTTGAATATAGGTGTTTGAGGTGCCAAAAGACCAGCGCCCATCATGGGTTAAGGAAAAATGCCTGCGGTTGAACTGGCGGCGGCTTTCCTCTTCGGTCGGCGCCAGGGTTTTGCCCGGCGTCGACCGATAATCCTGCCTGGAAGCACCGGCTTCGAGCACGATATCGTGATCGCGATTGGGCGTCAGGGCCAATTTGGCGGTGACGCCGCGATTGGTATGGCGGTTATAGCCCTCGACGATGTCGTCCTCGCTGCGATGCGAGTAGATGCCATAAAGACTGAAACCGAGCAGGTCTTCTTTGATGGGCCCCGCAATATAAAAATTACCCTGGAAATTGTTGCCAGACGCTGAGTGCTGCTGTAGTGTGGAATCGAGCCGGACCGAACCACCCCATTTTCTCGGGATTTTGCGCGTAATCACGTTTACCACCCCACCCATGGCGTCCGAGCCATAAAGCGAGGACATGGGGCCGCGCACCACTTCGATCCGCTCGATAGCCTCCAACGGCGGAACCCAGCTCTGGTCGGTACCGGTACTGCCATTGGTCTGGGTTTCGCGGGTGCTCATGCGTTTGCCATCGACCAGAAGCAAGGTGTAGTTGGCGCTCATGCCACGCAGGGTTATGTCAGATGTGTTGTTGTCCGAGGGCGTCATGATGACACCAGGAACGTCGCGCAGCGCATCGGTCAGGTCACGATAGGCGCCTTTTTCCAGTTTTTCCCGAGCAATTACACTGATGGAGGCCGGGGCATCGATGATGTCCTGCTCAAAACCACTGGCAGTGACCACAATAGGGTTCAGTGACGCAACGCCTGTTTTGTCGCTCACTGTCTGTGCGTAGGCCACTTGAAGCAGGCCAGTACCAAGACTGAGAGCACATAATGCAGCGATCTGGCGGGCAGGGGTATTACGAGCCGGTTCTCGTTTTGATACCGGGGTTAAGGGCAACATCAGAAAATTTCCTCTCTGGCAATGATAGAATGAGACGTATTCTCTATACGAAGTTCTAAATGAGAATTATTAGCTATTAGATATTGTCAGCTGTTGTTCAGCAATGTTCTTTCCATAACTTTTGATATCTTTGCACTTCTTGACATACGCTTTGCCCGCCGGGCATGACATCTGTGGTGAGAGGGGCAACCACACCAAACATGCGCACTGAAAAGCCGAATGCGCTGCGGGTTCTCTTGATTGAAAACGACGTGGCCCTGTCCAAAATGCTTTGTGAATATCTGGAATCCCAGGGATATTGCGTTCTGTTGGCGCATTCGGGCTACCAGGCCGACCGGTTGATGCGGAGGCGGTGCCATCACCTTGCCGTGCTGGACGCAGATATGCAGGACGTTGTCAGTCTGGAGTGGCTCAAGGGATATCGCCAGCAATCGAACAACCCGTTGATTTTGCTGACCGGCCCGGACACCGATTGCGTGACCGGCCTGGAATCGGGGGCCGATGACTGTCTTGCCAAACCGCTGTGCATGGCCGAGTTAAAGGCGCGAATGCATGCCTTGTTAAGACGCCACGGCACCGACGAGGTAAGGCTGCCGCCACCGCCACCGCCAATGCGCCACTTCCATCATAGTGGCTCATACCGCGCCGCATCCTATCGGAGTGTCTCGTATCGTGGCTCAAGGTTTGATGAACCCGTCACTATCGGATCGGCCGGTGCAGACATCGGTGGGGTGCTTGTCGCCGGCCCGCTTTCGCTGAATCCGGCCACCGGTGCAACCACGCTGCATGGCACCGCGGTTGTCCTGACCGGCGCGGAACAGCGAATTCTAGAGGTATTGATGCGCTCTGCCGGTCGCGTGGTTCAGCGGCACAATATTGGTGCATTCGCGCTGGGTCGCATCCCGGCGTCTTATGACCGCAGCATAGACACACATATCAGCAGCTTGCGCAGGAAGCTGGGGGCCAGCACACACAGTGCCAAGCTTCTCATTCGGAATCTGCGCGGGCAGGGCTACTTGCTGGCCACCGAAGAGACAGAGGCCGAGAAGGTCAGTTGCGGCAGCTGATTAACGCAACGATCTTGCAGTGATTTTGTCATACCACCTCGCACGGCGGTATCATATGATAGATTCTTCACTGGACAGGAAAAAGTGTGCCAGCCGGGGCACCAGCCATACAAAGGTCGTTTATGCTCAGACTCATGTTGCTTCGTCACGCAAAATCCAACTCGATTCCTGGTGTTGCAGATTTGCAGCGTCCCCTTGCCGAACGTGGATACCGTGAAGCCGAACTTGTCGGACAGTATCTGGTGGCACAGCAGCTAAAGCCCGACCTGGCCATCGTATCGAGCGCCACGCGAACGCAACAAACCTGGACTCACCTGTCTGCGGCATTCGATGCGCCGGTCAGGAAGATCACAGAGGAGCGGATCTACGAAGCATCGGTAGCCAAAATTGTTCATGTCATACGCAACATTGAGCCGGGGCCACGCGTGGTGCTGGTAATTGGACATAATCCCGGACTGTATCTGACTACACAATATTTATCGCGCGAAGCGGATGATGATGCCCTGGATCGGTTGGAAATGGGGTTTCCACCTGCTTCACTGACGGTGATGGATTTTGATGTGGATGCGTGGGAATCGGTTGGCGAGAGTGGTGGGACGTTGCTGCGGTTTGAGACGCCCGAGACGATGCTGGTCGGTTAAGATCACATGGGTGCTCAAAAGGGTGACCGGCTGAGATGCCTGTGCGGGAGTCAATTGTTCACAGTGAGGCGTTTGCATCAAATAGACAATATGAGAGAGCTACATAAGTAAAGTTTAATACCCCGATAAACATCGACCGTTGGGTTTAGTCTGTTTAGCGCAGATGCTTACGATCATCACACAAAAGTATGGGAATGGATAAATCTTCTAAAAAATCAGCGATAAAAAAATTCTTGATCTGGCAGGTCGTCGTTGCATTTGTATTATTAGTTGGTTTCTGGTATTTCAGATCAAATTATTCTCTCATAGCTGTTTTTTTCATAGAATTGTACGCGGTCAGCAAGCTAGAAGACGGATTGATTACGTTGCCGGACTCCGTTACTAGATTTAGCAAGATTTATAAAAACGGCATAGACGCCAGCGCATCCGTCGTAAATATTAAAAGTACGGGAAGAGTGACCGAATCGGGAGAATATTATATTTTTACGGTTGCACTTAAAGAACCTCCTGTTGAGTTGATCATAGAGGAAATGATTACGGATTCCGAGTTATATATTAGAGATTTAACTACGCTTCCTGTTCGTTATCTACCTGACACGCTGGAGGCGATTATTCTATCCAATAAATTATAAATATAATTCTATCCATAGGTTCTTGTAACGGGTTGTATGCTAGGAATGATATCCATCACAACTACATTGCGGCGATTGCTTTTCTCAACCCCCGTCATCCTGACTGCGGGTTTGTTGCATATTTTGTACTTTCTTGAGTAATTCGCAAGATGAGAGGTTTGGTTCATAAATACCTGAGACGCAACGCCACCCGTTGCACCGGGTTGATCTCCAAACGAGATGGCCTTTTTCGTACCTTTGTTGTGAACCGGGGCGATACAAAATAATACGTAAGGGCATGGATTTACGCCAAGCGCATGCGTTCCAAAATTTGGGTAAGGCAATGGGACGTTACCAAGCATTGGCGTTTTGCATATATCTGGAAATCCCAAATATCCCCCACCAAATTGAGTTGTATTCCACATAATTAGTTTCCTATTTCAAATGGTTTTAGAAATACTGTGTAGCTCTGCCCGTAGCAATGCTTCATCCTTTTTTGCGACACCACTCTTTCCTAAAAGAAAAGGGTCTGATGTTAACGTGGCATGCAAAGAGGTATGTTCAAACTGGGCGCCTTTAAAACTGCTTCTTCTTAAATCTGCATAATCAAAATTTGAAAAATTTAGTGCACAGTCGTTATAGATAGCATCGTTACATTGTGCACGCGTAAAGGACGTATAGGTTAGTGTTGAGTTGCTAAAATCGGCTCCTTCAACAATGGCATCGGTCCAGATTGAGCGATCAAATGTAGCGTTTCTAATTGTAGCGTGTGACGCGTTAGCCTGCGCGAATAAGGTCAATTGGCCATTTGCATGATCAAGGTTGGCATTAGAGAGTGACGTGTTTGAGAAAACAGATTGAACCAAGTCCGATCCTTGTAAATTGCACTCGTCCATCTTTGCATCCGTGAACTGACAGGATACAAACTTTCGGTTTGATAAATCCAATCCGCGAAGGTTACAACCAATAAGCACGACTTGACTGAATAGTCGGCTTTTGATTTGAACATTACTCAAGTCCAATTCATAAAATACTGATTTTTCGATGTCAACTTCACCAATCTCGAGGCCCGTAGCTGTGACGTTTTGAAAAATGGTCCTGAGAAAAAGCTCTACGTTAAATTTTGCATAAGAAAGATCAGAGTCTTGAAAAATTGCGCCATCTACCATCGCGTCGGTAAATATGGATGAAGAAAGGTCGGTACTACTGAAGGTAGTATCATCCAGGGTTGCTCCAACCAGGCTTGCTGCCTTCAGCACACATGAACGGAATACGGCTTCGTTTAAACTGCACTGGTCAAAAATAGTCTCATGAAACGTGCACCCGTTGAAAATGCATTCGTCTAAATCAGAGCCGGTGAAATCGCACCGATCAAAAGCTACTTCGTCAAACATCATTCCAGAGAAATCCAGACCTTTTAATTCTAGATCACTGAACACTTCTCCCGTACACGGCTCGGATCGCTCGAGATACTCTAATAATTTATCTTTATTCATTCGTAAATAATGCGTTGACGTTTAATTTATCTCGATATATTGGATACACCTCCAACTGATCTCTAAATGCCTCGTCGAATTTTGTTTCCGGGCTTACCTTAACCTTGGATACATTTGTCCTAAACAGGGTGGCTCCGGTAAAATCACAATCTGCCAAGTTGGCCTTCTCAAGCG
>JBOIGK010000826.1:0-4832 GCA_050742695.1 Advenella sp.
GCAGCACGATGACGATCAGCAATTGCCATACGCGGTAATTTTTGGGTGAGGGTTTAATGGCGTTCCACATATTACTTCCGTTTTTGTTGATCGTAGCCTTTGAGAACCTCGTCACGCAGGACGCTCCAGATAGCCTGGTGAAGTTCAACAAAGCGCGGGTGAGCACGAACCTCGGCCACATCGCGCGGACGTGGCAGATCGATATGAAACTCGCCCATAATATGAGTACCTGGCCCCGCCGAAAGCACGACCACGCGGTCGCTCATGGCGATGGCGTCGTCCAGGTCGTGGGTAATAAAGAGCACGGCCTTCCGCTGCTTCATCCAGATATCGAGCACTTAATTTTCCATCAGTTGACGGGTCTGGATGTCCAGGGCCGAGAACGGCTCGTCCATAAGAATGATATCGGGATCGCGAATCAGCGTTTGCGCCAGCATGACACGCTTGCGCATGCCGCCGGACATTTGATGTGGGTATTTGTATTCGGCCTGCGACAAGCCCACGCGACGCAGCCAGTCCAGGCCCTGGCGCTTGGCTTCTTCCTTGGCTGTGCCCGCAAACTCCAGGCCGGCGGTGACATTGTCCAGCGCGTTGCGCCAAGGCAGCAACGCTTCACCCTGGAACATATAACCAGCCCGTTTGTTAATCCCGGACAAGGGCTGGCCGAAAACCCGCACCTGCCCGGATGACGGGGCAAGCAGGCCTGCCCCCACATTGAGCAGCGTGGATTTGCCACAACCTGTCGGCCCGACTACAGAAACGAATTCCCCGGGAGCGATATGCAGCGTCGCATCCCGGACTGCGGTGTACTTCTGATCACGGTCGTCCTTGGAGACAAACGTGCAGGTGATATTGTCCAGGCTTAAGGCAGCATCATTCATAACATCAGGCATTGGCAGCTTTGTCGGTGAAATCATTGGTCCAGCATTTGGACAGATCAATGGCCTCGGCTTTGAATCCCGCAATATAGGCGGCCTGCGCCTTCAATGAGGTTTCTGCGCCCAACGGGTCGATCCGGCCATCGGGAGAGAGCCCCTCGAAACTTCTGGTCAGCGCCAGCTTATATACGTCGGGATCACCCAGCAAATAGTTCTTGGGTACCGTTTTCATGATTTCGTCAGGCCCGGCTGTCTGGATCCATTTGTCAGCCTTGACCATGGCGTTGGTCAGCGCCTGCACCGTGCCCGGATTTTCATCAATATACCTTTGCGAGGTATACAGGCAACCGGCAGGCATGGGGCCGCCAAAAATGGCTTGCGTATCTTTCATGGTACGCGTATCTGCGATGGTGAAGATATCACCGGTGCCGTCGAGCAGGCTGATCACCGGATCCAGGTTGCTCAGCGCATCAATTTGTCCGGCGCGCAGGGCACTGACGGCGCCGGCGCCGCCGCCTACGCCAATGATGGAGACATCAGAATCTTTCATTCCATGTTTGTCAAGAAAGAAACTGACCAGCATATTGGTGGAAGAACCCGGCGCCGTAACACCGATTCTTTTGCCTTTAAGGTCTGCCGGCGATTTGTAGCCTGCCAGCGTTTTCTTGTTGCCCGCCAGGACAATCATTGGGGCACGCCCCTGCAGCACAAATGCACGGAAAAACTGTTTCTTGGACTGCAGGCTGATAGTGTGTTCAAACGCGCCGGAGCAGACATCGGCACTGCCGCCAACCACGGCCTGCAGAGCCTTGGAGCCACCCGCAAAATCGGCAATCTTAACGTTGAGCCCTTCTTCCTTGAAGAAGCCCTTTTGTTCCGCGATGGTCAGCGGCAGATAGTACACCAGACCCTTGCCGCCAACGGCAATAGACACATCGGTTTTTTCCAGCTTGGGTGCATTCTGTGCCAGGCCGATACCAGGCCAGACTGTTGCCAGACCGGATAAACCGGCGGCCTTCAGTAAATGACGACGTGAAAGACTCATGTGATGCTCCTTGGTTTTTTTTCTTGACGA
The DNA here is from genome assembly GCA_050742695.1 of Advenella sp. Lineage (GTDB taxonomy): Bacteria > Pseudomonadota > Gammaproteobacteria > Burkholderiales > Burkholderiaceae_B > Advenella. The sequence continues at coordinate 1,954 of JBOIGK010000826.1, forward strand.
TGGTTGATATATGACAACTGGAGTTGCGTTGTGCCGGTTCGAACAGTGCAGCTCGCCCCTCGCCCCGGCCTGGCCAATCCGATCGGCAAGGCCTGGCAAAAAACAGGCGATTAATCGACGGATAACTGGCGACTTATCAGTCGGATAACCGACCGATAAGCGGCGGATAGGCAGCAGATGAGCGACGCAACGGTACAGCGGCGAACCGGGCTATTGTATCAGAACCCTATAGGGTGAAGACAATCGTGATTATTACCAAGGCTCAGCAACTGGGCGACATTAAACCAGGCCACATTAACCAAGCCATTCTGACCAAGTAACACCAGGGGCAACCGAACTGAAGCCCGCCGAGACGGGCAACGCCGCCTGCCACCGCGTCACGCCTGGCGCGGCGCAAAAAACTGCTGCCATTGCTGCAGCTTGGCCACAAAGGCGAGCGTGTAGGCCGGACTACTTGAAGGCAACGTCTGCGTCTGGATGTGTGCGGGAATATGCGGCTGTCCCGCCTTGGCAGCCGCCTTGCCATTGAACCCCACGTATTGCAAGGCTGGCGCGGCGGCAAACAGGGTGTGCAGCGGATTGAGCTGGCCCCGACGGATGGCGCTGTCCAGGCTGCCAACACGCTCGCAGCCTGAGTACACATCCCAGAGCCCGATCCGGTGCGCCAGCAAAATTGCGGTGCGCGCCTCATAGTCCAGGCGATCCATGGGTTCATCCAGGATCGCACCCATCAGCCGCCAGAACTGATTCTGCGGATGTCCGTAGTAACCCTGACGCGCAAGCGACGCTTCCGACGGGAAACTGCCTAGAATAAGGTGAGTAATGTGCGGTGAATGAAGTGGCGCAAAGCCGGTCAGCCAGGGCGAGGTATCCATTGTGTCAACGTTGTAGATTGGGTATGCACCAGCCAGTGTACCCGTATATTGGGATAAGCCTGATTGTATTGCATCTGAAATTGCGCCAGACTTGCTCTTTTTCCCATCCTTGTCTTCGGAGAATAACCATGAAAAAGACCCTGCTGTCCGCCCTGCTTTGCGCCTTGCCGCTTTCGGTACTGGCGCAGACGCCCCCCGATACGCTCAAACAGGTCACGGACAGCAAGACCCTGCGCGTCTGTACGCCAGGCGATTACAAACCGTTCAGTTTCGACCAGGGCGGGCACTTCGAAGGCCTGGATGTCGACCTGATGAATGCCCTGGCCGCCACCCTGGGCGCCAATATGCAGGTTGTTAAAACCACCTGGGCCAATCTGATGGCCGATTTCACTTCCGGCAAATGTGATATCGGCGCCGGCGGCATTTCAGTATCTGTGGAACGCCAGAAAAAAGCCTTTTTCAGCGCACCCTATATGGTAAATGGGAAAACGCCGATTGTCCGCTGCGAGGACAAGGAAAAATATCAAGGCATCGAGGCCCTGAACCGCCCGGAAGTACGAATCGTGGCCAACCCCGGTGGCAGCAATGAAAAATTTGCGCGCACCATGCTGCCAAAAGCGTCGCTCACCATGCACAAGGACAATCTGACTATTTTTGATGAAGTTGCCAATGGCAAGGCCGATGCCTTTGTGACCGAAGCGGCCGAGGCCCGGGTCCAGAGCAAACTGAATCCCAAGCTATGCGCGGTCAATCCCGACCAGCCACTGCAATATGCCGAAATGGGGTACCTGATCCCTGACAATGACATACGATTCAAGCTGTATGTCGACCAGTGGATGCACCTGCTCAAGGCCAGTGGCCAATACGATCAAATGGCTGAAAAATGGATCCCGGCCGATCCTGCGAAGTAACCGCGCTGAACGTAACCGCGTTGCCTTGGCCTGTGCTGCTGTCGGCGACAGCAGCACTTAACATGATGCCTGGGGTTCATCATTGCCGTGCACAATATCGCGCATTTGCCCGGGCGTGATGGCATAGTGTCAGCCGGCCCGCCAGACCATGATTTACACACTACCCCAGCATCATGGCATATCAGCCAGCCACTCCACACCCACGCAACTGAATTGCTCTACGTACGGCCGAAGCAAGCCGATCAGTTCGCCTTGCAGTGCGTTCACCGTATGCGGATTGCGATTGATTACCGGACTGCCGATGATCACGGTCCGCCGAAGGTGAGGACTGACGATGGGTGCGCCGACGATGCGCTCGGCCTTGAGCATGGGAGTAATCGGCATGACCGGCAAAATGGTGTAACCCACGCCGCGCTCAACCAGGTCGAGAATGACCGCAGTACTGTCAGATTCAGCCACCAGATTCAAATTAACCCCAATGATGGTGCACGCACGGTCGATGGCGTTGCGCAGACTTTGCGCTTCCGGAACCACCATGGGCCTCTTTGCGACTTCGGCAAGGGGGACTGGATGGGATTGCGATAACCCGCAACCAGGTAGACCCACGACATAAATGGGTTCGCGAAAAACCGGCGACGTCACGAGCATCTCCGATTGCAGGTAGTCGCCCATGAGGCAAATGTCCAGCTTGCCATCCTCAAGGCCGTCTTGCAGGAAATCGGTGAAGCCGGTAGCGATTCGTACTTTCAGGTCCGGATACTGACGGCGCAGAGACGTGACCAGTGGTCCGGCCAGTGCAGCGGCCAGCCCTGGCAGCATCCCGACAGCAACGGATCCCATCAAGTTCGCGGCAGCCGCTCCGATGTCAGCCTTGGCTTGATTAAGCCCCTTTAATGAAACTCGCACTTGGTCAACAAAGCGGCGGCCTGGAACGGTCAGCACCATTCCGAGACGATTTCGTTCAAACAGTGGCGTACCCAGCTCGTCTTCCAGCTGCTTTAGTTGTCGGGACAACGCCGGTTGAACGACGTGAAGAAGTTCAGCAGCCTTGGTCAGACTACCGGTTTCCGCAATAGCCAGGATGGTCCGAAGT
>JBOIGK010000827.1:0-10658 GCA_050742695.1 Advenella sp.
ATATAGAACAGGGTGTATCCGAAAGGAGGGCTGATATAGCCAGTTTGTATCGTGATGGCATACAAGACGCCAAACCAGATTTCATCAAAGCCAAGTAATTTGACGATAGGCAAAAAGACCGGCACCGTAAGCAGGATGATTCCGATTTCGTCCAGGACAGTTCCCAGAAAAATCAGAATCAGCATCATCGCAGCCAATATGACGTAAGGGTGAACCTGCATGTCGCGGATCAGATTCAGGAGGGTGTCGGCGCCGCCCAGGCCGGTAAAAACAGAGACATAGGCTTTTGCACCAATGGAAATCCAAAGAATCATTGTGGTCGCTTTCGCGGTTTCGAACGTTGCGTGACGAATGCCAGCATAGTCCAGTTTGCGTTTCAGCATCCCAATGATGAACGCGCCGGCAACGCCAACCGCAGCCGCTTCAGTGGGGGTGGCGATGCCAAAAAAAATTGAGCCCAGTATTAATATGACAAGGATAATGGGAAAAATAACGCCTTTTACGCTTCGCAGTTTGGTCGAGAAGGGGACGCGCTCGCGTTGGGATTGGGGCACGCGTTCAGGGTGCACATAAGCAATGTAAAGAATATACAGAATGTAGAAAACAGCGAGAATCAGTCCAGGCACGATGCCGGCAATGAGCATCTTGCCGATCGATACCTGGGCTGTGACGGCATATACAATGGTCAGAATGGACGGGGGGATTAGAATGCCAAGTGTGCCAGATGCGCATATCGTGCCGGTAACCAGTTTCGGATCATATCCCCGCTTGAGCATTTCTGGCATGGCTAACAGTCCCATTGCGGTGACGGCTGCGCCGACAACCCCTGTCATCGCAGCCATCAACACGCAGATAAGAACAGTGCCAATGGCCAGTCCGCCCCGTAAGCGGCCAAACCAGATTTCCATGACACCATACAGTTCTTCAATAACGCCGGTGCGCTGTAAAATTGCGGCCATAAAGATATACAGGGGAATCCCCAGCAGCGCTTCGGAGCGCATGGTGTCGAAAATCTGCAGTACCATGATCACTACTGCATTCGGGTCCCAAAGGGTTACTGTAATGAGAAGTGATAAGCCGCCAAGCACGAAGGCAATGGGCAAGCCAGTGAGCATGAACAGCGTTAATCCGGCAAACATGATGACCAGAATAATATTCGCGCTCATGATTGTTGATCCTGTTCTTTGTACACAACGGTCAGCATTTCCGCAAAACTCTGAAGTCCCAGTAATAAAACCGATATGGGTATGGCAAACTTGATTGGCCAGACTGGCGGATTCCAGGCAGAAAAAGATGTTTCCTTGTACTCCCATGCTTGCATTGCGGGTGAGAAAGAGTAGGAAAACATGATGATGCTAAACACAATAATGATTACAAAACTGAATACATCGAGCAGTCGCTGATTTTTCGCGGAGAGTTTTTTTTGCAGCAAATCCAGGCTGACATGACCGCGCATGTGCAGCAAATAGGCTCCGCCAAGCAGAAAGTAGGGACCAAACAGCAGTGTTGCCAGTTCCATGCCCCAGGTTGTAGGGGCATGGAATACGTATCTGCTGATCACTTCGTACAACATCGAAAATACGATCAGGAAAATTAGCACTGAAGCAATATTGAAAAAGAATTTATTGATGCGGGTAATACCGAAAATGTAGGCGGACACGAAAGCAGGCATGGGATAAATCCAAAAAACAATGTTGCACAGAGCGACTATTTCAATTGAATATTCAAGACAGCAGCCCGAGATCCTTCATAAATGCAATTTGGCTATCCATCATTTTTTTGGCCAGGGGGTTGTCTTTGGTTGCCGCCGCCCACGCTTTTACCGCCTGTGCCCGACCCTGCGCCAATTCATCCGCACTCAGCGTAGTAACTTCTACGCCCTTGCTCTGGAAAGCTTTCAATGCCAGTGTGTCAGCCACAAGAATATGCTGACGCAGGGCGCCGGAAACTTCCCGGGCAGCGCTGGCCAGGGCCGCTTTGTTTGATGCGGATAGTTTTTCGTATGCGGTGCGATTGGCCACATAACTTGTTGCCGTTGTAGGCTGATGCGGGCCAGGCATGATAATGTATTTGGCAACTTCGGCCAGGCCGGCTTCAAGGTTGGCGGTCAGATCGCCTCGGTCGGCAAAATCGATCACTCCCTTATCCAAAGCAGAATAGACTTCGTTTGTTGCCAGCGTCGTGACCGACACGCCAAGGGCTCCCATGACAGTGGAGGCCAGTCCGACGAATCGCCCCTTTTTATTTTTAAGATCTGCAAGCGATTTGATTGGAACGCGTGAATGTATGGGCTCTGGTCCGTATACAGTAGGGGCGACGTAATACAAACCCGCGGGCATATAGGCTTCTCGTGCCAGGGCCAGTCCGTCTTTTTCGTAGAACCAGGCTTCGTACTGGTCTGGTTCGGGAAATCCGAAAGGGACAGTGCTGGTAAACGCCAGGCCCGGAATTTTTCCTGCCTCATAGCCGTCGAATGTTTTCATCATCTGGAAGGCGCCGCCACGCACTGCGTCAAATGCCTGATTGGCCGGCACCAGCTGGCCCGCAGAATAAAGTTGAATCTGAAATTTGTTGTCTGTCAGTTCTGCCACACGCTTGACAAATAGTTCTTCAAACTTTTGCGGCGTGGTGCCACCGTCCCACAACGATTGCATCTTCCACTTCACGATTTCCTGGGCCCGTGCTACGGCAGGCAGGCCCAGGACACCGATGCCCGCAACGGTTCCCGATGCCAGTTTTTTAAGCAGATCGCGGCGTAGGATTTTCATTCATGTCTCCTTGATTTTTTAGAATATATAGGTACAGTAGTGGGTACGGTTAAAATATAAATATTTATTCTCTTGTTCGCTATGATGCTAAATTATGCGAAATTAAACAAGGTACGGTTGCTTTGAGATATGGGGATACTGTGCCTAAATGTGTAGGGGTACACTTATTGTGCGCAGCACCATACATCGGAACGATAATGAGTAAAGTCAATAGTATTGTCGAGCACATGCTTCTTGCCATCCAGAATGGAAATCTGAAAAGCGGACAGAAGTTGATGTCTATACGCGTTGCCCGTGAACATTTCAATGTGTCGAAAAATACCATGATCGATGTTTATGACCGGCTCGTTTCATTGGGACATATCACGGCCAGGCCAGGCTCCGGTTATTACGTCAGCACGTTAAGTAAAAAACAGAATAGAAGCAGCACCACGCATATAGCAGAAGCGGTGGATGCGATATCATTGCTGCGGGAACAGTTAAACCAGACCTATCGTGTCCGTGTCGGAGACGGCAGGCCTCCGCCCTCATGGATGAGCCAGTTCGATTTTGATATGCGGCTTAAAATACCGAATGATAGTAAATATGGCTACGGACATCCCATGGGTTTCGAGCCACTGCGTGAGGCGATCGCGCAAAATCTCATTGAGAGATCCATTCAGGCGTCGGCGGACCAGGTTCTGCTCACTTACGGCGCTAACCACGCAATGGACCTGGTTATCAAACAGTTTCTCTCCCCGGGGGATACAGTTCTGGTTGATAGTCCCGGGTATTATCCTTTATTTGCCAAACTCAAACTGTACAAGATTAAAATGATCGGCGTCAGGCGCGGCGGGACGGGCCCCGATACCGAAGATCTGGAGGATAAGGCCAGACAGCATCGTGCAAAGCTGTTTTTCACGCAAACACTGGGCCACAATCCTACTGGCGGCTGCGCAACCTTGGCTGCGCAATATCAGGTGCTCAAGCTGGCCGAAAAATATGATTTCCGGGTTGTCGAGAATGATGCGTTTGCAGACTTGCTGCCGTCTGGTATGCCGCGTATGGCGGGTTTGGATCAGTTGGATCGGGTTTTGTATATAGGCACCTTTTCCAAGACCCTGTCGGCCAGCTTTCGAGTTGGCTATGTTGCCGGCAGACAGGCGCTGATTGACTCTCTTTGCAATATAAAGATGCTCACCGTGGTCACATCGTCGGACTATCTTGAGCGATGGCTTTACAGTTTGATTGCCAACGGACAATATCTGAAGCATCTGCGGCGGCTCAGGCCAATGATCGAACAGGCGAGCGCCCAGGCATTGAACAATTTTTCATCGTTGGGATTTCATGTTCCTTATCAGTCGGAGGGCACATATTACATGTGGCTCGAGTTACCGGCTCATCTGGATGATATTCAAGTGGCTCGCAAGGCGGCTGAAGAGGGGATTTTCCTTGCCCCGGGTACGGTGTTCTATCCGGAAAAAAAATCCAGCCAGAAACCGGCGCTGAGAATTAATGTTGCTTATGCCAATGATCCTGATTTTCTGGCGTTCCTCAGAAAATTGCGCGCAGGCGCCGTTGGGAACAAATAGAAAACCCCGATCTGGTATTAAGTGACGCTACAGATAGGCGGGTACTGCCAGGCGCAAAGGGTGATGGTGCGTCGCTGGAAGTGCTACGTGCTGTATATGACAAAGTAAATATTTGTTAAGAACATGTCATGCAAATTTCTCTACAAATTTATTACAAGTGTCCTTTTTCAATGCGCACATACAATGGTCGGGAAATATGGCATACTGATTACCCAATCCAGAAATTTATAATCAAATAAAATCATAATTTCTTGTCCTGTTTTCCGTTTCAACTGATCATTATTCAAGTCCTGTTTTAAGGAGATACTAATGAAGTCAAGTTCGAAAAAATCGGTTTCCCACCCTGCCAATGGGGCAAAAGACGAAGTTGGTAACGCCGGGGAATTGCAACAACAGGCTGGCGGCACGCATCCGGTCATGACAACTCAGCAGGGTCTGACCATCAGCGATAATCAGAATTCATTGCGTGCAGCCCCTCGAGGTCCGACCCTGCTGGAAGACTTCGTGCTTAGAGAGAAAATCACGCATTTCGATCATGAACGTATTCCTGAGCGAATTGTTCATGCCCGAGGCACTGGTGCACACGGGTATTTTGAATTGACCCAATCATTGTCGAAATATACAACGGCAAAAGTTCTTACCGAAAAAAATGTGCAGACGCCGGTTTTCTGTCGGATCTCCACCGTGGCAGGCGGCAGCGGCTCGGTGGATACTCCTCGTGATGTGCGCGGTTTTGCCGTAAAGCTTTATACGCAGGAAGGCAACTGGGATCTGGTAGGCAATAACATCCCTGTATTTTTCATACAGGACGCCATGAAGTTTCCCGATCTAATTCACGCTGTCAAAATGGAACCGGATCGTGGCTTCCCACAGGCAGCCAGTGCGCATGATACCTTCTGGGACTTTATTTCGCTGATGCCCGAGTCCATGCACATGGTCATGTGGGCCATGAGCGATCGCGCCATTCCTCGCTCCCTGCGAATGATAGAAGGCTTTGGCATTCATAGCTTCCGTCTGGTGAATAAGGAAGGAAAAAGCACATTTGTGAAGTTTCACTGGCGTCCCAAAATCGGACTTCAGTCTACCGTGTGGGATGAGGCGGTCAAATTGGCAGGCGCCGATCCAGATTTTCACCGTCGCGACTTCTACGAGGCGATTCAGAATGGCGCTTTTCCTGAGTGGGAGCTGGGTGTTCAGCTGTTTACTCAGGAAGAGGCCGATGCCTTCCCATTCGATCATCTGGATTCTACCAAGCTGATTCCCGAAGAACTGGTGCCGTTGAAAATGATCGGTCGGATGGTATTGAATCGCTGGCCGGATAACTTTTTCGCAGAAACCGAACAGGTGGCATTCTGTCCGGCAAATATCGTACCTGGTATTGATTTTTCCGACGATCCGCTACTGCAGGGAAGGCTGTTCTCCTATCTGGATACACAGTTGTCTCGACTGGGTGGCTCGAATTTTGCACAGATCCCGGTCAATGCCCCCAAATGTCCTTTCCAGAATACGCAGCGCGACGGGCATATGCAGATGCAGCCGCAGAAGGGAAGAACGGCGTACGACCCGCAAAGCCTTGATCCCAATGCCACGCGTGCCAGCTTGAAAACGGGCTTTCACAGTGCTGCGGTGCAGACAGAAGGCGCCAAATCCCGTATTCGTGCGGAAAGCTTTGCCGATCACTACAGTCAGGCACGGATGTTTTATCGTAGTCAGTCCGAGGTGGAGCAGGCGCATCTGGCTTCGGCACTGGTTTTCGAACTATCCAAGGTCGAGACTGAGCATGTACGCCTGGCAGTGGTCAGTCAACTGCGCACAGTAGACGAAAGTCTGGCAAAACGTGTTGCAGACGGGCTGGGTCTCAAATCGTTGCCGGCAGCCGTCAAGCCGGTGGTGCCTGTTCAAGACCTGGATCTGTCTCCTGCCTTGCGTATTATTGATCGAATGAAAGATACGCTGGAAGGGCGAACCATCGGAATATTGATTGCCGACGGGTCCAACAACGAAAGCATCAACGCGATGAAAAGTGCACTGGACAAGGCCGGTGCGGCAGTGAAACTGGTTGCACAAAAACGCGGTGTGACACTCAAGGATGGAACCTACGTGACAGCCGACGGGCAACTGGCGGGTACGCCATCGATCGTGTTCGATGGGGTGGTCAGTATTTTGCCAATGGCCGAAGCGGAAAAGCTGGTGCATGAGGCGGCCGCCGTAGACTGGTTCCGCGATGCCTTTGGGCATTTGAAAGCCATTGCCGCGTGCAAGGGAACGCATAAAATTTTGGAAGCGGCCGGCATCAAGCCTGATGCGGGTGTGGTCGCACCGGAAGACATCAGCGCGTTTATCAAGCTGGCTAAAACACGGCAGTGGAAGCGGGAACCAACGTTACGGACATTGGCCTGACGGCTTGATCCGTACATGAGAACAACAAGACCACGGGCAATGTGCCGCCGTGGTCTTGTTATTTATTCGATGATATGCTTGAACTGTTGTCAGGCCAGGGAGTCGCGGTCAGTGGCCAGCGTCGGATCCTGGCCTTTTACCTGTGTGACTGACGTGACGGTGGCCGGTGCCTCCAGCGTTTCCTGCAGGATCCACCCCCGGTCTGTATGGCGCAGCAGGAAATACACGTTCTGATTTCGCGCCACCGAGCGCGCTTCAAGGCGTTGCACTCGTTCCGGGCGGTCCAGATGCACGGCATACATAATGCGAATAAAGGTGTCGGCATGCCGGGGTACCTGCCTGGCCGATTCCCATTCTTGCAATTGTGATTCAGTGAGTGCCAGCCGCTTGCAAAGCACGGCGGAACTGATTTGCAGTTCCCTGCACAGATAGCGAAATTCAGCGCCGGACAGAGGTACGCTTTTTACGCAGAGTGCGCTGCAAATGGTTCTTTTGAGCCCCTGGGGATTATGGACGACGATGCTCCTGCCATTTCTGGTCTCCTTTATTCGATAACCATTGCTAAGCCAGACGTTCTGCAGGCCACCTTCAACAAATGGATGCATCATCAATCCCAATTAGTCGCTTTTTTTGAGTAAGTCTTTCGAAAAAGTATACAGGAGGTTAACCCTGAGATGACAATTTGAAGACAGATCATCGTCATGCATGACACATGCTATTTATACTATTTATTTATCAATTGATCAAAATAATTAATTTAATTTTTCAATTGAAATTCAATAGAATGAATTCCAGGTTATTTCATTAGTGATCAGGGAGGACAGATGCAAAGTCTGCTCATAGGCTGCGGCGCCGGCTTTTCCGGTGACCGCATTGATGCTGCCCAGGCAGTTGTCAAGACGTTGATTGCGCGCCGGCAGCCCGCTGTGCTTATCTTCGAGATGCTGGCCGAGCGGACGCTGGCCCTGGGTCAATTGGCTAAAAACCAAGATCCGCAGCGCGGCTACGAACCGTTGCTGCAGGAGGTGCTGGCGCCCATTCTGAATGATTGCATCGCCCATCATATTCCCATCGTCAGCAATTTTGGGGCAGCCAATCCCGTTGCCGCGGCCAAAGCCATTGAGGCATTGGCCATCGAGCAGAATCTGGTGGGCTTGAAAATTGCGGTTGTAGAAGGCGACGATATTCTTGCGAAGGTGGATATCTCCAGTTTGCAGATTTGGGAAGGAGACCGTGAACTGGCTGCCGGCGCCGGCGATCCGATCGCGGCCAATGTCTATCTGGGCGCCAAAGGCATTGCAGACGCCCTGGCCGATGGCGCACAAATTGTGATTACCGGAAGAGTGGCCGATCCGGCGCTCACGCTGGGGCCTGCCATGGCGCATTTCAATTGGGATTGGCAGGATTGGGACCGGCTGGCTGCAGCAACACTGGCCGGGCACCTGCTCGAATGCGGCTCGCAGGTCACAGGCGGCTATTTTGCCGATCCGGGCTATAAAGACGTGCCGGATCTGGCCAATGTCGGCTTTCCCATTGCGCAACTGTTCGAAGACGGCCGGATTATTATAGGCAAGGCAGATCATACCGGCGGCACGGTCAACCTGATGACGGTTAAAGAGCAGATGCTGTATGAAATCCATGACCCGGCGTGCTATATGACCCCAGATGTCATTCTTGATATTTCCCAGGTGCAGATTCATCAGATTGCGCCCGATCAGGTGCAAGTCACCGGCGCCCGCGGTGCTCCCAGGCCAGGCACGCTCAAGGCCACCGTTTCGTTTATGGGAGACTGGTTCGGCGAAGGCGAGATTTCCTATGCCGGTCCCAATGCAGGGGAACGCGCAAAGCTGGCCGCAGACGTATTGGGCGAGCGGGCAAAGTTGCTGAAGGGACCATGCCGCTTTCGGCGTGATCTGCTTGGCGTGGTCAGCGTACTGGATTCGGATACAGCGGCGCTGCGTGACAGTCTGCCGCTTGATCAGATCACGGACGTGCGTCTGCGGCTGGCTGTCAATGCGCCGGACAAAACGACCGTTGAACGCATGATGCATGAAGTCAATGCGCTGTACTGCTGCGGGCCGGCCGGCGGCGGAGGCGTACGAACCAGTGTCAAAAGCAGTGTGCGCACGGTGTCGTACCTGGTCCCCCGTGACCTGGTGCAGGAAGGTTGGCGTTACGTTGCGGGAGAGGCACGATGAGCAAGTTGATAAAGCTGCATGAAATTGCACATGCAAGGGCGGGGGACAAGGGTAATCGTCTGAACATCAGTCTGATTCCGTATGACCCGGTGTATTGGCCGCTATTGCTGGAGCAGGTAAGTGCGGAAAAAGTCAAGGCATGGTTTGCCCACCGCGGCGCAACACAAGTTGTGCGCTACGAGTTACCCAATCTGAAGGCATTGAATTTCGTTATTGATAATGTGCTCGAAGGGGGCGTGAACACCAGCCTGAATCTGGACAAACACGGTAAATCAAATTCGTTCCGACTGCTTGATATGTCGATACAGATCGGAACTCAAAAAGGAGACAGTCAATGACAATGAATAATTTCAAATCCAAAGTTATCTTATCGCTCGCTGCCATGACACTGGCTTCAGGCAGCGCCATGGCAGCCTATCCCGACAGGCCAATCACCTTTGTAGTGCCGTTTGGCGCGGGTAGTGGCACCGACAAGCTGGCCAGGGTGCTGGCTGAGGAAGTGTCAAAACAGGTCGGGCAGACGGTGGTGGTGGAAAACAAGGGCGGGGCCAGTGGCTTTATTGCCGCGCAGGACATTGCCCGGGCCAAGCCTGACGGTTATCGCATTTTTGTGACCTCCAATACAACGCATGCAAGCAACTCGGCACTGTTCAAGAAACTGCCGTATGATCCGGTGAAGGATTTTGCCCCTATCTCCAAATTGGGCAATATTCCGCTGGTGCTGGTGGTGAACCCGCAAAGCATTCCATCCAAAACCGTACCGGAATTCATTGAGCACCTGAAACAAAATCCTGATAAAGTGTTTTTCGGCAGTGGCAGCACCTCTGCCAGAATTGGCGGGGAATTGTTCAAAATCCTGACGGGCACCAAGATCAGCAATGTTGATTACAAAAGTAATCCGCAGGCTGTGGTGGATACGGTCGGCGGACAGATTCAGATGATGATTGCAGATGCGGCAACCACACTGCCTTTGGCGCGTGACGGCAAGCTGCGTGCGTTGGCCGTCTCGACCAGCAAGCGTACCGATATTGCCCCGGACTTGCCGACCTTAGCCGAAACCGGTGTCAAAGGGTATGAGATGGTTGCATGGTTTGCCTCGTACGCACCTGCCGGCACCCCCGATGAAGTGATCAAGACATTGAATCAGGCATTCGTCAAAACCCTGAACGATCCGAAAATTGTGAAAAATCTTCAGATCCAGGGTATTGAAGCCCAGGCCAGTACGCCGCAAGAACTGGCCAACTTTCAGAAAGCAGAAACCGAAAAGTGGGTAGATATCGTCGCCAAGGCCGGTGTTGAAGTACGATAGCTGTTGTCGGGGTGGCTGCCGCGGGCGCCTCCCAACCAACTACCGGGCTATCCATTACATTTGTGAATCTTTCCACTAAACACCTGAAAGCCTTCAAGGCGCTGGCAACCGAAAAAAACTTTACCAAGGCGGCCAGCCAGTGCCATCTGACGCAGCCTGCGCTTAGTGTGCTTATCCAGAATCTGGAAGAACAGGTGGGCGCCAAGTTGTTCGAGCGCAATACGCGCAACGTCATGCTCACGCCCGAAGGGTTGCTGTTTGACGCGTTCGCAGACAAACTGCTGGATGACTTCGAGCACGCGCTAAGCGAATTGCGCCAGCATGTGTCCAAGAAGGCGGGTCACGTGACGGTGGCTGCTTTGCCATCGGTCGCTGTGGGCAGCCTGATTCCGGCGGTCGCGCAATTTAACCG
>JBOIGK010000828.1:0-2637 GCA_050742695.1 Advenella sp.
GTGTACGCAAAAGTGTTACCGAAACGCAAAAAATGCTGGATCGACTGCGCGCCATTAAATCCACGCGCCAGGCAAGAGAGGGACAAGAGCGGGGCGGGCGGGGCACGGAGCCGGCCGCGCCCATCCCCTTTGAGGAGTTTGTGGCCACCTTTGATCCGGACAATGTGCTGGGCCAGGAAGAGCAGCTAGCGTTTTATTATGCCGAGGTCGGCGGCAATCTGACGAGCGCCAGCCAGGCTGCTGAACGCGAGGACCGGGATCGTCTGGCACTGGTGCCGGAACCCGAGGACGAGAACCTGAGCGAGGCGCAACGCACGTTGCAGGCGCTGCATGTCAAAAACCTCGAACGCCGGTTGATCGTCATCAATGAACTGGCCGGCGAATTGACCTCCAATCCGACCTTGGATGATCCGGTGGCAGGGTGGTTTCATCCGAAAGTGGCCGCTAAATTAGTCCGATCGCAGCTAGATACGCTGGGCAAGGTGGTGGATTTTGCCAATGAATACGGCTGGTGGTGGTTTAAGCACGTTAAGGGCCTGGGGCAGGTGACCGCAGTCAAATTGACCACCTGGTTGAGCCAGAACGAACATTTTTTAGAAAAACAGATCTATCAGCATGCGCTCGAAAAAGCCAAGGCGCTGCCAGGTGGTGTCGTACGACGGGCCCCGCAGTTGGGCACACTGTTGAACCCACCGCAGACACCTCCTTTGGATTCTACCATCCTCACTCAGGGCAGCCGCCAGATCGAACCCCTGGAAACCCTGCGTCTGCCAGCCCCGCTCAATGGCGAGCAGGGCAGCAACCGTGCGCCGGCGCAAAATAATCGCCTCTCAGCACATAATGACTATGAGGCCATTCACGAATGGCTCTCTCTTTATAAAACCCACACCTATCAGTCCTACCGCAAAGAGGCCGAACGGCTCTTATTATGGAGCCTGTTTAATATGCAAAAGCCCCTGTCGTCCTTGACGACCCAGGATCTGGCGCTATTTCGGGACTTTTTATGTAATCCGCAGCCGGCTGGCCTCTGGGTAGCCAAACGCAAATACCCGCGTACGCATGAAAAATGGCGTCCGTTTGTGAATCCCACGCCGCCACCGGATGAGCCGACGCCGACGGCGGCCGACCCAGGCCAGGAAGTTGAGTTAAAAGGCTCGATGAGCCGGGAGAGTATCGCCCATACCCTGACCGTTCTGGGGGGACTGTTTGAGTTTTTAACCAGCCAACTCTATTTTTTGTCCAACCCTTTAAAAGGGCTACCGAAACTGAGCTCCAACCGTGCCATGCGGGTCAATCACCGGATCAATCAACGGTTGTGGCAGCGGATTCAGGATAAACTGGATCAGGTGCAGGCAGGGGACACGGTCGCCTATCGGACGGTGTTTGCTATTCGTTTTTTCTATTTGACGGGGCTGAGGCTGTCGGAGCTGTGTGCGGTCACAATGGGAGATTTCCGAGTTCAGGAGAACGATGAAGGGAACGTGGCCTGGTATTTGGTAGTGCAGGGAAAGGGCGGGCGCAGGAGAGAAGTGTATTTGGTGAAACCCGTGCTGGAACTGTTACAGAAGTACTTGGTCACACTTGGTCTCGATCCGGATCTGCGGCTGAATGACGCAGCATTACCTTTGATTGGGTATAACAAATGGGTAGACGAAGGGGCCAATGGAGAAGGGCGGATCGAGAGGTCCCCTATTTACCATACGGTGATTTATGCGGATATCAAGCGGTTCTTAGCAGAGCTGGCCAAGGAGATTGAGAGCAAGGCGCCGTTTGATGCCGAAGCGATCCGGGCGATTACGCCACATTGGCTAAGGCATACCTTTGCTTCGATGTTGGTTAAAACCACGTCGCTGGCGCAGGTGCGGGATATGTTGGGGCACGCCAGTATCCATACCACCAGTCTCTATTTGGGAACAGAAAAAGCAGAAGGAGAGAAAGCCATGGAACAGGCGTTCGAATAAATAAGAAGCTAGAAACGAATCCATTATTGTCGATCGCTTCAATAATATCTCTGAGAATAAAGCTATCAATGACAATATGAAATGATTAGCGAAATTGCTGTTGTTTGGGTAAATGTTGTAGGAACATTGGACTGCCCATAGAATAAAGCGCACTTGTGCGCCCTAGCTGCGAACAGTAATCATGCGTTCAGCAATACCGTATCGCCGCTCGTATTGAAGGGAATAAGCGTGCCGGTAAAGCCCGACTTAATCATTTCCACCATTTTGTTCAATGGGGCTTCGGCATCTTCGCTACGAAGCGGCCGACCTTTTGCACCTGACAACGCGGCGACAAAGACTAGTGTCCAGTGTGGCATGTATTGGCGCGCTTCTGCGCACAGCGCTTCAAAGGTATCAAGCTCGTCCGGGGATTTGTCCAGGCAGGCCAGAGGCGTGAGCGCACCACCTGAGCCGGCCTCGAACGCAGTGCGTTGTTCTGGTGTGCAGTCCTCGGGCAGTTCGACTGTGACGAAGACAAACAGTAGCCTTTGGGGCTCGGTTTGCTGGCGCGCTGCGGCAAGAAGGTTATCGAAACAAGAAATATTCATGAGCAACTTACCTTGTGTTCTCTTATATGGCCGAAGCGTGAGCGAATGAATAGGTCAGTCATTATTGAGCTGGCCGTCCATTCTGACAC
>JBOIGK010000829.1:0-3262 GCA_050742695.1 Advenella sp.
AAGCAAGCCGGTACTCATGCGCATGCACAGAGACGGCTCACCCATCGATCAATAGCGATCCGTCGGCAGCATTTCGTTTCTCTAAATTAATGAAGGTATAGAGCGACGAAAGTGGTACGCAAATGGCTTCATCCACGGGAATCCTGTCCGGTTTCAACTGAACCGGTCCGAGTGCAACAGGGGTATTCAATGCAAAACCAAAGCAGGCAATTGACCATCTACCGTATTACCTGGACGCTATTTTTGCTGTCGGTGCTGGGCTTTCTGATCATCTATCCGATCTTCATGCTCGGCGTAGGCGCAGTTTCCACGGGAGGGCCCACTGCGAAAGAAAGCACGCTCGGCTTTGATGCATTTTTGCGCGTGGTTCAGGATCCAAACGTACTGCGCGTCACCTGGAATACATTGGTCGTCTGCACCGGCGGAACGATCATTGCAGTTGTGGTAGGACTGTTCTTCTCCTGGGTAACGGCACGTACCAACACGCCTTTTGCCAAAGCCATTGAAGCCACCAGCATCATGCCGTTGCTGATCCCGCCTCTGGTGGCGGGGGTCGCATGGTCTATTCTGGGCTCGCCTCAAACGGGCTTACTGAATGTACTGCTCAGCAGCCTGGGGCTGTCGATAAAGGTCAATTTCTATACCCCCATTGGCATCATCGTCATTTTTGGCATTTATTACGCGCCTTATGTCTATATGTTCACTGCTTCGGCAATGAAAAACATGGACCCCTCGTTGGAGGAAGCGGCAGCCATCTCCGGCGTGTCAACCTGGAAAACCATCTTCCAGATTACGCTTCCCCTCATCATGCCGGCGATCATCGCGGGTTCCATGCTGTCCTTCGTTGTAATGCTGGGGATATACGGGATCCCCGCCACGCTGGGCACACCCGAACGCTACACGGTCCTGACAACCTATATCTATGAACTGCTATCGAGCGCGCCAGCCGACTTCAACCGAGCGGCAGCAACCTCATTGATCCTGATTTTTGTCACCGCATTGGCTGTGATTGCCCAGCAGCGTGTGCTCAGAGGAAAGTCCTATGTGACGGTTGCCGGCAAGGCGTTCAAGCCCAGGCGCATCGATCTGGGCCATTGGAAATACGTAACGCTCAGCATTTCTATTGTCTATCTTTTCATCGCAGTAGTCCTGCCAATGGGAGCGCTCACTGTTGGATCGCTTAGAAAATTTCTGTATCTGCCCGATGCTGCCGCGCTTTTCGATCTATCGGCCTACTCGCTCGGGCACTTCGAGAGATTATTCTCCAATAGCCTGACGATGCTATCTCTTCTGAATACATTAAAGATTGGCGTCATTACTGCAATTGCCGGCGGGGTCCTGTCTTTCATGCTCGCGTATACGATTTACCGGACCAAATTGCCATTTCGCCGCGTGATTGACATCATCTCGACACTGCCCATTGCGATTCCGGGACTGGTCATTGGTGTTGCCTACATTTGGGCGTGGATATCCCTGCCCGGCGGTATCTATGGATCCATCTGGATCCTGGCGCTTGCATTCGTCGCGCGCTTTATTCCAGACACCGTCAAATCGCTATCCACATCGCTACTGCAAATACATACAGAACTGGAGGAAGCATCGCTCATATGCGGTCGGGGCCGTCTGTACACCATTAGAAAAATTATTGTACCGCTCATCGCACCCGGTCTTGTTTCGTCGATGAGCCTGCTCTTTATTCTGGCCATCAGAGAGCTTGGATCTTCATTATTTTTGTATTCAAGCAAAAGTCTGCCGATGTCGGTGTTACTGGTCAATCTCTATGAAGGAGGAAATTTTGGCGTCACAGCTGCATTTAGCGTAGTTCAAACCGCGATACTTGTCATGGTCGTCCTTTTCACGACCTGGCTGGGAAGAATGATGAGCATCGCCAAATAAAAGTGAGGAGACAAAAATGAGGATACTGCAAAAGACAATGAATCGCAGGTTACTGCTGGCTTCATTAATCACGGTATTTTTCACGAGCACAGCGTCAGCAAATACTGAAGCTGATTTGGTAAAAGCAGCAGAAAAAGAAGGAAAACTGGTCATTTACACAGCGAACCAGTTAGAGTCCGAACAAGACCTGGTTGCGCAGTTCAACAAAAAGTTCCCCAACATAAAAGTGGAAATTGTTCGGGCGCCGGGTAGTCGTCTGGCGACACGAATCCAGACGGAAGCGGCCGCCGGCAAACTGGCCGCGGATGTCATCGACATGTCCGACCGCGGCCTGGTGCAAAGCTTCAGGCAGGTGTTTGCTGATTATGCGCCGCCAAATGCAGATCAGTATCCCGAATCGCTAAAAGATATACCCAATGTGTGGCCCAAGACGGTATGGGGTTTCGTTATCGCATACAACGCCGCTTCCGGTGTCGCGCCACCTACCAGTTGGGCTGACCTGACCGATAAGAAATACGCAGGCAAAGTGGGAACCGTGGTTGCCAACTCAGGCGGCTCTACCTGGACACGCGCACTTTTCGAACGGAAAGTCGTCGGCGACGATTACTGGGACAAACTGGCAGCGAACAAACCCATGCTTTACCCCAGCGGGGCACCGGCGGCCAGCGGCATTGTGCGGGGTGAAGCGCTGCTGGGCGGAGTGCAGTCAAACTCGGTCATCCCGATGGTGCGTGACGGCGCACCCATCAAAGTGGTGTACCCCACCGAGGGCGTGCCCGTGACAGCCTCAGTCGCTGGCGTGGTCAAGGACAGCAAAAATCCCAATGCAGCTCGCCTGTTCATGAACTGGGCATTGTCTACAGAGGGTCAGAGTGCCTGGGTCAAAAATGGTGGCGGCTTTTCTGTCATGAAGAATGCGCCCATGCCCGAGGGCGCCAATGCCTCCACCAAAATCTGGATTCCAGATAGCAAGGAATTCACTTCACTGCGCAACGAATGGCTGGCGAAGTGGAACCAGGTTTTCGGTGTTCACTGAGGATGCGGCATGTCTTCTGAACTCGTCATCACGAACCTGATGAAAAGCTACGGCGCCGGCATGAAGCCGGCGGTCGATAACGTTTCATTTACGATCGAAGCAGGCAACATCCTGGCGTTACTGGGGCCATCCGGATGCGGAAAAACGACCACATTGCGCTCCGTTGCAGGCCTTGACCACCCCACCGGCGGCACCATCAGTATCGGCGGCCGCATTGTGGCCGACCCTGCAAACGGGATCTTCATCGCCCCGCAGCATCTCAATCTGGGCATGGTTTTCCAGTACTATGCGGTGTGGCCACACATGTCGGTCCGGCAAAACGTTGAGTAC
>JBOIGK010000830.1:0-2803 GCA_050742695.1 Advenella sp.
GCCATATCATACCCGCTGAGGCCCTGGAATGCGCGCAAATCGAACTGACCAACCTCGGCAAAGAGATGATTGAACAGATCGGACTGGGTGCCTTCATACTCTATACCCAGAACGCGATTGTCGTAAAGGTATAGACTTCATGGGGACGCCCGTCGCCTCCAGAGCGAACTGGCGCACCAGCGGGATCATATTTTGATGGATATGCGGATGATTGCGCAGATAGTTTTCCTGATACGCCAGAAAAGCCGAAAGGCGCCGATATTGGTGAGCCGTTGACCCACGCTGTTTACCAGATCACAAAGAACAATAGCCACGCATAGGTGAATGGCGCCAGGCCTACCATCAATAACAGCATACAGGTGACCCGCTGCCACAGCGACACCTGGTGCCGTCGCAGAATTTTCCAGGCCAGGCGCAAAGACCACAGCAGGGAAAGAAACAACAATGTCAGACGGGCAGGACCCGCCCAGCCGGTGGCAATACCGTCATTGCGTAACAGGGTAATCGTGGTTGCGGACAATCCCAGAAAGACGCCGACGCCAGCCGTCGGAATCAGCGCCTGCGCAACGGTATCGACGGCATCGATAAATGTTGCGCCCACCACTTTCTGTATGCATTGCAGGCTCAGCCACAACGCCCCGCCAGTAACCAGCGCAGTGCCAAAAATGAACAACACAATTGTAAAACCGTCGAGCCAGCTGAAAGCATCATTGACTTCAGGATAGTGAGTCAGAATGAACCAGGGCGCGTTCTGCTCCAGAGGCCAGAAGACATCACGGTTGACCAGCCACTCGGCCATGGCCTGTTTCAGGCTGACAAACCAGGGGCTGGCACTCCACAGGAAGGCGCCCACGGCAATGCCCATCAGCCCCCATATGATCAGGGCCGTCTGCCAGCCGCCGGTTTGCGCCACATCAACAATTTCTTCCTCGGGTGAGCGGGGAGTAAGCGCAATCGCACCACGATAATCAGCACAACGTCCGCACATATGGCAATCGGTGGCCCCCTTCATATGGCGCAAGGGCACCAGCGGCGCGCAATTGATTCTCTCGACGCGGCGAACCGGATGGCGCCAGGCGTCTTCACTGACCTTGTAATGCCAGGGTGCCAGCTTGGCCAATAGCTGGAACACCCCGTTGACCGGACACAGATACTTGCACCAGACGCGTTTATTGCGCCCGTACAGGTAACCGACCACCATGGCTGCCGCAGTCGAGCCGCCCAGTACAGCCAGCACCGCCCAGGGATATTGATATACGCTGACCAGTTGGCCATAGACGGTTGTCAGGGCAAAGGCCACAAAAGGCCAGCCACCCCAGCGCATCCATTTGGGAATGGCACGACCACGGCCGTGTTCGCTGGCCCACTCGGTGAGCATGCCTTCAGGACAGAACCATCCGCACCATGCTCGCCCCATCAGGGGCATGGATACGAGTACAAAGGGCCACCATATGCCCCAGAAGGCAAACTGGGCAAAAATGGTCAGATTGGAAAAGATATGCGCGGAATTGCCCGGCAGGGGTAACGCAGCAGGAACAAGAATGAGGAAAAAGTAAACGCCGACCACGCACCACTGCATATTGCGAAGCAGCCTTTTATGGTCCCGCAGAAACGTCGAGAACCGATAAGCGAAAGATTGGAGCATGGCGCTCATGGAGCACACCCTAAAGGAACAAAGGTACCGCTACAGACAGGAAAAAGCGTGAAGGCGCCATGTCCTGCCAGCGGAGGCGCCTTTTTTAAAAAAACTTCACGACACGTTCTGTTGCGCGCATCAGCCACGGGCAGGAACAGCGGCTCCTGCCGGCTCCGAGCGCAACATCCGGTACAGCAGGAAAACACCCAGCCAGTACAGGACGAAAATAATAACATGCATGAGAGAAGGCATTGCCCTGTAGCCAGCGAAATCGGCCAGGACCTTGCCAATGCCACTGCTGTCATCAAGCACTGCACTGGTGTCCCACACAGGATCCACCAACGTCGGAATGGCTTCAAGCGAAATCAGATGATCAATACCATTGACGAGCAGCGAGCCAGCCAGCAGCAGTAATAACACTTCGGTAATTTGAAAGAAGCGGCGCCAGGTAATAATTTTGCCACCCAATTGCAAAATATAGAATGTCAGCAACGCCAGCAGGAAACCACCCACACCCGCAGCGGCAAGCATCCATGCCTGATTCTGTTGCGCGCCGGCCAGTACTGTGCCCCACAGGAAAACTACGGTCTCGCTGCCTTCGCGCGCCACGGCGATCATGACCAGAACCAACAGGCCCCACCAGCTGTTACGCCGGAGATTGGCCGAAGCACCACTGACCAAGTCACTTTTGAGCTTGCGGCCATTTTTTTTCATCCACATGACCATCTGCACCACCAGCCCGCAAGCCACCAGCGCCATGATCGCCTGGAACCACTCCTGACCGGTATCGGACAGCCAGGTGGAAACACCCATGAATACCAGCGCCAGCGCGACAGCCAGCAACAGCCCGGCAGCCACCCCGCCCCAGAGCCACGGCATACCACGCCGTCCTTCCGGAGAGGCTCGCAGCCAGGTGTACAGAATACCTACAACAAGCAGGGCTTCGACGCTTTCACGCCAGACGATAAATGCCACTTGATCCAATTGGATTCCTTGTGAATGAATATGCTATTGCGCAGGCTTGACCACCAGGGTTCCTTTTACGGACTGGTGGAAGTCGTCGAAAAACGGATACTCGCCGGGCTTGGAAATCGTGAAAACCAGAAATGAGGACAAGCCCGGTCCCAGCACTTTTTCCTTGCGCAGCGGCAGGCTCTCGAATTCAAC
>JBOIGK010000831.1:0-6868 GCA_050742695.1 Advenella sp.
GTGTTTTGCGTAAGGTTGGGCTGATACACCGTTTTGAATAAATCGTTTTTCATAACAGGCGGCTTGGCACCCTTCCACTCTGTTTTTTCTCCAGGCTCAGTGAACAATTGCGGGATGGCTCCCCCTAATGCACGAGCTATCTCGAACCGCTGGCTCAGTTGGCCTGAGCTATTCCAGGAACTTGCCGATAATGAATACCCATTTGGGGTAACGTAACCATACAAAGGTTGGCCCAACTGCCTCAGCCAAGATATTACCGGTCCATAATTGGTAATGGTTTTTGATTCATATTCGTGCCTTAAAGACGCGATAACAAACTGAGCGGGATAACGGTATTTTGACTTCAACGAGGCAATAAACTCCTTGCTTTTGAACATTACCTCGAGCGTAGCTGCAATATCACCATCGGTAGCGAGAAATTTTGCACTCATTGTCTTAACAAGTGATTGCGGTGGTGAGTCGCTGACAAAATAATTTGCCAGTTTTGTGCTGATATGCCTGGCCGTTGCAGGATTTTTGCTTAACTGGTCTATGAGCTGTTCGACTTCAGCCCAGCCCGCGCCTTTATAGGACGTACCCAACACCTTTTTCTCCCCATAGTCATGACGAGCGGGGTTGAATTCAAATCCATCTTTGGCAATGAAATCATCAGCCTTGCCATCCGGTATTTTTGAAGGTGCTGTGCCTGAGTAATTCACCCTAACCCCGGTTAGAATGCGAGCGACCTCCTTCACATCGGTCTGTGAATATCCGCCATCTACGCCCAGCGTATGTAGCTCAAGCAACTCTCTGGCGTAGTTTTCGTTGATGTTGCCCTTGCGACTCTGCGAATTATCAAGATAGGTCAACATTGCAGGATGCACCAGTGTGGCTTTCAATAAATCTTTGAACTTTCCAAGTGCATGAGGCCTGATCGCACGGTCTTCGTAATCACCTATTTGCCACCGTATATTGGACTTCTGCGCGTATACATTAAAATGATTAAGCCAGAACCAGACTATTTGTTCCCTCAACTGGTTTGGAGAATATATCGCACGCATTAAATGCCTTGCCTGCGCCTGATAGACAGAATCTTTGCCACTACTGACAATTTCTTTTACTACGGCTGCCTTATCCTGACCTTTAGCCTTGTTACGCTCATCCCGCAGATCCAGAATTTCTCCCATTCTATCGTCAAATGAAACGAATTCATCGTCAAAAATTTTGCTAACATCCGAGGGGAGTACAGCAGTTTTAGCGCTCAACTGTTTTTTCAGGTAAGCATCGCGGCCAAGTTTTTCATACTCTTTCAACGACTGGTTGTTGACCGCATACGTAACCCGGTTCAACCAAGCAATATCTTCTGCATTCAGACTGCGAGCTTGTATATTTGCCGAATATCCAACTATCGTCAAAATAAATACAGTTAAAAAAGATCTTGTCCGACTCATTCCCATGCCTCTTCGAAGTTTCACTCTGCAGGAACACGCAGCTTATGATATTTTCGACCCAGATTCACCGTTGCCTCGAAAAAACCGTCTTTGCTGCCGCAGTCGTATCTGATTCCCTCATAATTGTGCCCAAACACAGGGCGGGACTTGAGCATAGATGCGATTCCGTCTGTTAGCTGAATTTCACCGCCCGCACCCTTACCAATGAAGCGCAAGTGTTCAAAAATGTCTGGCTCCAGAATATATCGCCCCACCACAGCATTATTGGAGGGTGCATCAGCTGGGGCCGGCTTCTCAACAATCTGTTCTACTTTCATTGTGGAATTGCCTACTGACGTGCCGGCAATGATTCCGTACTTTTTTGTATCGGCCAGAGCAACCACCTGCGTACCCAAGACGCTGCCATTGAAGGCATGCGCAGCTTGAATCAACTGGTGTGTTACCGGCGTATCAGAATCAATCAAATCGTCGGCAAGCAATACGGCAAAAGGCTCGTTACCGACGACGGGCTCGGCACACAACACCGCATGCCCCAACCCCAGCGGGGCTGACTGCCGGATGTAAATACAATTGACGTTGGACGGAAGGATATCCTTCACAATTTCCAGCATTTCTGTTTTGCCACGCGCGACAAGTTCCGCTTCCAGCTCGGGCATCGAATCAAAATGATCCTCAATTGAGCGCTTATTGCGGCCTGTAATAAAAATCAAATCCGTAATACCGGACCGGACTGCCTCTTCGACGGCATACTGGATTAACGGCTTATCAACGACAGGAAGCATTTCCTTCGGCATCGCTTTTGTAGCAGGCAGAAAACGGGTGCCCAGTCCAGCAACCGGAAATACGGCTTTTCGAATCGGATTCATTCAGTCCTCAGAACAAAGAGTTAAAAAACACGGCAGGTCGAATTAAATATACTGCAAACCCTGATGCAGCGCAGTAATCTACTATTTCAGTTGTTTTGGTGTGTTTCAGCCACACAACCAAGCCAACCTTCAGAAGGGAAAGAAAATCGGCACTAGGATCAGTATGCACAAAGAATACACAATCGTGATTGGAAAACCAACCTTGAAAAAATCTTTTACCTTGTATCGTCCGGGAGAAAATACCATCAGATGGGTTTGGTAACCGAACGGAAACATGAAACAAGCGCTGGCCGCATAGGCAATTGCCATGATAAAGGGCGTCGGATCAACCCCAAAAGCCTTGGCGGTAGAAAGTGCAATCGGAAATGCCAGCGCTGCTGCAGCATTATTGGTAATGAGCTCGGTAAGCAGTAATGTAATCAAATAAACGCCAACAAACGCCCCCGTCACCCCATATATATCAAAGGCCGACCGCATTGCATTGGCAATAAGGTCAGCTGCGCCCGAGGTATCCAGCGCATGTGCAACCGACAAGGCAGAAGCGATAATGATCATTAACTCAAACGGAAAGCGGCGACGCAATTCAGAAAGGGTCAGAATCCGGGTAGCCAGCAATATGGCGAGCAGTACCAGCAAACCGCTGAAAAGCGGAACCCATTCCAATGCCGAGAGCAGAATAACCACCGCGAACCCGCTCATGGTAAGCGCACTCTGTGCGGTGTTTAGCACAGGCCGCTGAAGAGTGTCATCAAGCACGTGGAAATTGCGATCAATATTGCGATGCTGCTTGAAGTCCGGTCCCACCGCCAGCAACAATGAGTCACCTACATGCAATGTGATCTGTCCCAATTGCCCGCGCAACTGACGATCTCCGCGGCGGATGCCAACAACGCCAGCATCAAACATGGTACGAAAATCCACGTCACGCAAGGTACGGTTTGCCAACTCGGACTCATTCGAGATAATTACTTCCACCAAATTAGAGTGCAGCAGTTGCGGTGCATGCGCTCCAAAGACTGCCAGACCCTCGAACTGTTTCAGTGTCTGTACTTTCTCTGTTTCACCCGAAAAAATGAGAACATCGCCTGCAAGCACCACCTCTTCCGGGCTAACAGGGGAAATGAGTCGTTTCTCTCGTAAAATCTCTACAAGAAACAGCCCGTCAAGTCGCCGCAGACGGTTTTGTTCGATTGTCTTGCCCACTAGCGGCGACTCCTGCTGCACCTGAGCCTCAAGAAAATAGTGCTGACTCGATGATTTTTCATCAGCGGTCAGGTTATCGGGTAACAAGCGGGAACTTAAGGATAACACCAAGATACAAATCAGCGCTGTAGGCAGCCCTACCCAGGTGAACTGAAACATTCCGAGAGCTGGCAGGCCAGCGCCCACGGCAAAGGAGTTGACCACAAGATTGGTTGAAGTCCCGACCAATGTAATAATGCCTCCAAACAGGGAGGCATAGGACAGGGGAATCAAGACTTTCGACGGCGCGATCAATCGCTGCTTTGTCACAACGCCCAGAAACGCACCCACAACGGCGGTATTGTTCAGGAAGGCAGAAAAGGCGGTGGCAACGAACGACAGCCTGAACACTGATGCGGCGGCGTTGCCACTTCGAAACAGAACACTCGACAACTTCTCCAAAATCGGCGTTCTCTCCAGAGCAAGAGATACCAACATGAGCAAAATAAGCGTTGCCAGCGCCGAATTGGTGAAGGTAGACAAATAGACCTTCTCCGGCACCAATCCGAACAGATAATAAGCGCCAGACCACGTCGAAAACAAGATCGCCGGAGATACTTTCCCGTGGATCAATAGCGCCAACAGCAAGGCTATTGAACCCAAAACCAGATATGCCGTCATAATGGGTGCCCTGTTAGCGGACGTGGCCCCAGGCCACAAAGTGCGGATTTTCGAATCCAGGCTTGCCATATCCCAATGGTCCCCCTGAGATTGCCAGTACACATCCGCCTGCGGCGCTCAGGACGGCATGGCCAGCCGCAATATCCCACTCCATAGTGCGCCCCAGGCGAGGATACATATCCGCTTCGCCTGCGGCGACCAGACACAGCTTAAGTGAGGAACCAGCATTGACAACGTCCGCCACCTTATGCCCACCCTGGCTAAGAAAAGAATCCAGTGCGGAGCCATCCCCATGAGATCGACTTGCAACAACTGTCAAGCCAGCCGCAGGCGCCATGCGGCAACGAATATCGGATCGACCGTCTTCATGTTCTATAAACGCCACTGAATCGACTACACCAGCAAAAAGGCGCCCCTGAGCAGGTGCATAAACAACACCCAGAACAGCGACACCATGTTTGACCAATGCAACATTCACAGTGAATTCACCGTTACGACTAATGAACTCTTTAGTTCCATCCAGCGGATCCACCAGCCAGAAAGTGTCTGCCACTTCAGGTATTTCGCCAGCAGCTACTGCCTCTTCCGCGATCACCGGCACCCCAGGCAACAATGCTTTGAGCATCGGCACCATCACTTGTTCTGCCAGTTCATCTGCCTGTGTGACGGGAGATGAATCTGCCTTTCCCTTGACCTCAAAATCGGTCTGGTAAATTTCCATTATCTTGTCGCCGCCCTTTCGAACGATAGGAATAACTGCCTCCAGAATAGACTCAAGGTTGTTGACCGTCACAAATAGATCCTTTTATTAGATTGATGCTGGTGGATAATATTACTTTCTTCATATTACATATTGGTTAGCTAATAATTTTACACATAATTTTTAAATATTTATATATACTTAATTGTTTAATAGTGTCACTTATATAACGCATTATGGTTGTTAAGCGCTCTTCGCTTTCCACAGTGGAACTCAATCGGCTTCGCATGGTCGCGGTACAGTTACGCCTGGAAGAAAAAACACTTGGCTTTATAAGCAAAAACACCGGATTGAGCGCCCCAACCATCATAAATGCACATAAAGCCTATTTGAGCGGCGGCTGGAGTGCCGTTGCCACAAAACCGCGAGGACGCCCCCCTCTGATGCAGGAAGCCCTCAAGCCTGATGATGAACGAACCCTTCTGCGCGCACTGTTTCCAACCGAAGAACATAATAACGCTCGCTTCTGGGATATGGATGCACTGGTAGACTGGATTACGACCCATAGCCCCGCGGGAAGCGGCAGGCAGCTCAATCGAAAAGCGATAGCACGCTTCCTGTCGAAACATCATCTACAGGCACCCTCTCTATTGGACGCGGCACGCCTGCACCCGGGCGAGCCCATCCAGACTTGGCTTGTCCAAGATTATCGGGATATTCAGAAACGGGCGAAACAAGAACAGGCAAAACTGTACTGGGCAGATGAACGGCAATTTACCCAAAAGGGCCTGCCATACTTCCAATTGTTTGCTCACACCCCACGTGGCACACAATATTGGCTGACCCCGTCTAAATGGCCCACAACCCAGGACTGGATCGCGTTTTTTGAGGGGCTTTGCAAGGTCTCTACCAACAAAGCGTTTATTATTACCCGCAACCCGACCGTTCCAAACACCACCGCCATCAGCAATTGGCTCACGCTACATAAAGATCGCGTTGAGGTCATTGTTCTTCCTGCACATTGGAATTCAATCTCAGTGCATCCTGCACAAACCAATCATCACCCCTCCCATTCTCCACTATTTACGAGGCAATCCATGTCCCTCACCCATCTTCAGCAACTTGAAGCCGAGAGCATCCACATTATGCGCGAGGTCGTCGCAGAGGCCGATAACCCGGTCATGCTATATTCCATCGGGAAAGACAGCGCTGTCATGCTACATCTGGCACGCAAGGCTTTTTTTCCTGCGCCGCCACCGTTTCCCTTGCTGCATGTAGACACGCGGTGGAAATTTCAGGCCATGTACGAGCTGCGAGATCGTATGGCGAAAGAATCCGGCATGGAGTTGCTGGTTCATGTGAACCCAGACGGCATCGCAAAGAATATCAACCCATTTACACACGGTTCCGCTATTCATACCGACGTCATGAAAACCGAGGGCCTGAAACAGGCGCTGGACAAGTATGCGTTTGATGCCGCCTTCGGAGGAGCACGCCGTGACGAAGAAAAATCCCGGGCCAAGGAACGCATTTTTTCATTCAGATCCGAGCAACACCGATGGGATCCCAAAAATCAGCGCCCGGAGCTTTGGCGCTTATACAATACAAAAAAACACAAGGGAGAGTCCATTCGTGTATTTCCCATATCCAATTGGACCGAGCTGGACATTTGGCAATATATCCACTTGGAAAACATTCCGATTGTGCCGCTATATTACTCTGCTGTTCGGCCTGTGGTCGAGCGCAACGGCACATTAATCATGGTCGATGACGACAGGATGCCGCTCAGGCCAGGCGAGGTCCCCATGATGAAAAGTGTACGGTTCCGGACGCTGGGTTGCTACCCACTGACTGGCGCAGTGGAGTCTACAGCAGACACATTGCCCGCAATTATTCAGGAAATGTTATTGACCACAACATCCGAACGCCAGGGCCGTATGATCGACCACGACTCTGCCGCGTCAATGGAAAAGAAAAAGCAAGAGGGGTATTTCTAAATGGCACACGTA
>JBOIGK010000832.1:0-4509 GCA_050742695.1 Advenella sp.
GCAAAATCCGGTTGCCGACCACCAGGGCTTCTTCTATGGAATGGGTCACGAACATCAATGTGACCCGGGTTTCGTCCCACAATTGCAATAATTCTTCCTGCATTTTGCGCCGGGTGAGCGCATCCAGGGCGGCAAACGGCTCGTCCATCAGCAGCACGGCCGGTTCCATTGCCAGTGCGCGCGCAATCGCAACGCGCTGCTTCATACCTCCCGACAGCGTATGCGGATAGGCATGCAGGAAGCTACCCAGCCCGACCCGGTTCAAATAGTGCTCGGCCCGTTCCCTTGCCTGCACCTTGTCCAGCGTACGCGAGGCGCGCAGGGCAAAGATGACATTTTGCAACACCGTCTTCCATGGGGCCAGTTGATCAAATTCCTGAAACACCACTACGCGGTCGGGTCCAGGCCCGGAAATGGCTTTGCCATTGAGCGTAAAGGCGCCCGATTGGGGCTTGATAAATCCGGCCGCCGCTTTGAGCAGACTGGATTTGCCGCAGCCGGACGGGCCCAGCACAATGAACCTGTCACCTTCGTAGATGGAGAAACTGACGTCGCGCGTCGCCTGTACGATGGCGTTACCGGTCTGGTACTGCAGGCTTACCCGCTCTGCACGGAACAGGGCCTCGGG
Source organism: Advenella sp. (assembly GCA_050742695.1). GTDB lineage: Bacteria > Pseudomonadota > Gammaproteobacteria > Burkholderiales > Burkholderiaceae_B > Advenella. The sequence goes on from JBOIGK010000832.1 coordinate 629, forward strand.
CAGGCCGGCTTGCGGCGAAGCATCACTACGCTGCAAAGATTCCTGGTCTGTCAGGTGGACGGGCGCGCTTTGGCCAGAGAACTGTGGTTTTTGCGGCGGCTGCTCAGGAGCGGTAGCCAGTCGCAATGACGTATTTTTCAGTGCATGGTCCATATTTCAACTGCCATTGTGGTTGTGTTCATCGTCAAAAAAGTAATCCTGATAGGACGCCGGGCGGTTCTTGATGGCGCCGACATTGCCCATGAACTCAGCCAGCGGGAAGGTATTTTCCGGCGCAAGCTTGACCTGGATATCGGGATTCTTGATGATTTCAATCAGCAGGTTGCGGTCGATATTGCTTTTAGCCGTCCGAATATACGCATCGGCCGCGCCTTCAGGATTTGCCTTGATGAACGCCGCCGCTTCTTTCAAAGACTCGACAAAGGCGCCATAGGTCTTGGGGTTATCCTGGCGAAACTTCTCGGTGGCATACAGTACTGTTGACGTAGATGGTCCTCCCAGCACGTCATAGGATTTCAGAACAATATGCGCGTTCTTGTTGCCTTTGAGTTCCTGCTCCTGGTAGGGCGGCGTGGCAAAATGGGCGTTGATTTCCGTGCCGCCCTTGATGATGCTGGCGGTCGCTTCGGGGTGGGGCAACGTCACCGTCAGCCGATCCAACTGTTTGAACGCTTCCTTGCCCCATTGCTTGGAAGCTGCCAGCTGCAATATGCGTGCCTGGACCGAAACGGTTGTCGCCGGCAACGCTATGCGATCCTTATCGCTGAAGTCGGCAATGGTTTTAACGTCGGGATTATTGCTGATCAGATAATACGGAAAGTTGCCCAAAGAGGCGACACCTTTGACATTGTATTTGCCGCGCGTTTTGTCCCAGATCGTCAGCAGCGGGCCAACGCCGGCGCCTGCGATGTCGATCGAGCCAGAGAGCAGGGCATCGTTAATTGCGGCGCCGCCCGACAGCTTGACCCATTGGGGTTTAATCTCAAGCCCTGCAGTTTTGCCGTATTTTTCGATCAGTTTCTGATCCTGCACAACCTGCAGCAACAGATACACGATGCCGTGTTGTTCTGCGATGCGTAACTGGCCTTCGGCATGCGCCGTGGTACTGACAAGTGCGCAGGCCGATAGTGCAAGCGCTGCGGTACGTATGGACAGAAAACGAAGCGGGCGTTTGGCAGGATTGGTAATCATGATGGGCTCTCTGGCTAAGGTGACGATTGAAATATTGTTATTGGCCGCCGGGCATGCAGCATATCGATGGACGGAATCAGAACGGAGTACGGGCTGTGTTGCACCGGCGATTCAGGCAGTTCTGCAGCGATGCTGCGACCGGTTCAGGCGCATTGGCCGGACCCGGTCAAACAGGCTGCGTCGGGTATCGACACATTTCTGATCAAACCGGCACGGCCCCTTCCACCGTGGTCCGGTTCAGACGGCGACGTTGATCATCGGGGGTGCCGCCGGCCAGATGGATGACCGACCGGTTATCCCAGAAAACCATATCGTCTTTCTGCCATTGATGGGTGTAAATGAATTCGGGCCGAACACTATGCGCAAACAACTGCTGCAGAATATCCTCGCTCTCGTCCTGCGGCAGGCCGACGATACGTGAGGTAAAGTGCTCGTTAACGAACAGGGTCTGGCGGCCATTTTCAGGATGGGTCGTCACGACCGGATGCACCACCGGCCTGACTTCATCCAGTTGCGCCTGCGTCAGTGCCGGACGCCACGGTGCCTTGGCGCGCTGTTCTTCGTAGCGCTTGACGTAACTATGCTCTGCCTTAAGAGGCAGCAATACCTTCTGCAGCGATGCGGGCAGGGTTTCCCAGGCCAGATGCATATTTGAAAAATGGGTATCGCCACCGGTGGCAGGCAACTCGCGGGCATGCAACAGCGAACCCAGGCTGGGCACCGCCTTGTAAGACAGATCGGAATGCCAGAAAGCACCGGCATCGCCCAGGCCGATCGGCTTGCCGTTTTCCCGGATATTGGATATTTGCAGAATTTCCTCGTGGCCAGGCAGTTGGAACTGCCTCAATACATGAATTTGCAACGGTCCGAAGCGACGGCTAAATTGCACATGCTGCGTCGGCGTAATGTCCTGCTTGCGAAACACCAGTACATGGTGATCCGAAAAGGCTTGCCTGATGCGTGCGAATGCCTCATCGGACAGCGGATGATCAAGGTTCAGATCCAGCACCTCTGCGCCAAGTGGCGCAGGCAGCGGGCGTATCACGAAAGAAGATTCAGACGACGCGAACTGGCCGACGGGCGCTGGAGTTGAGGGGATTGAGGCGTAGACGGCAGACATAGATGACCAAAAGGCGAAAATAGGGGATCAGATATGACTACTGTATATAAGGGATTCTTATACGTAAAATAGATAATACTTATTTGTATATTCGGATATAAGAACGTAACCAGAATCAATAAAGCGCGCGGCAGACGCCTGGCGCCACGGCTCTGTCCTGGTAGGCGTCACAACCTTATCCTGTTTGACAGGCGTGAGTGCGCTGCATAGGGGTGTCCGGGCACAGCCAGGCCAGAAGTCACGCTGCGTTCGCACCATGATCCATTACCGAGGCTTTTTTCACCTGTCATAATGAAAAAAGCGAATGCCGAACTGCGGCACTCGCTTTGGGTTATTCGCCGGGCAACGGCCCGCATCAGGTAGTATCAATCAGGCAGCATCTGCTCCGAAGCGAACAGCTCTTCGACGGTTTCGCGGGGGCGGATCAGATAGGTCTGATCCGCGTCGACCATCACTTCTGCGCACCGTGGCCGCGTGTTGTACTGGCCCGACATGACAAAGCCATAAGCCCCGGCCGATTCGATCGCCAGCAAATCATTTTGCTGCAATTGCAATTGGCGGTCGCGCGCCAGCCAGTCGCCGCTTTCGCAGATCGGACCGACAATATCGTATACCCGGGCTTGTGCCGTGTTGTTCGCGTCGCTCGTGTCCGACGGGCAGGCAACAGGCAACACGCCATGCCAGGCGTCGTACAGCGTCGGACGTAGCAGATCGTTCATGGCGGCATCTACGATGGCAAAATTCTTGCTTTCGTGATGTTTCAGGTACTGCACCCGGGTCACCAGGATACCGGCATTGCCAACCAGCGAACGTCCGGGTTCCATGATCAGTTGCAGATACCCATAACCACGGCCTTCAAGCATAGCGAACACCTTGTCCAGCAGCAAGGCCGGGGCGATGGGTGTCTCGTCCTGATAGCGGATGCCAAGGCCGCCGCCGATATCCAGGTGTTCCAGCCGGATGTCCAGGCCAGCCAGGGTATCGAGCAGATTCAACAGGCGCTCCAGCGCATCCAGATATGGCTCGATCTGTGTGATCTGGGAGCCTATATGACAATCGACGCCGACGATCCGGATGCCAGGTAGTACGGCTGCGCGCTGGTACACCTGCGCTGCTATTTCAATTGCAATTCCGAACTTGTTGTCTTTCAGGCCGGTGGAGATATAAGGGTGGGTCTTGGCGTCCACATCCGGGTTCACGCGCAAGGAGACCGGTGCGGTGCATTCAAGCTGGCTTGCTATCAGGGAAATGCGTTCCAGCTCGTCGGTAGACTCCACATTGAAGCATTTGACACCAGCTTGCAGCGCGGCCTTTATTTCCCAGTCCTGCTTGCCCACGCCTGAAAAGACAATGGTGTCGGGCCGGGCGCCTGCTTTGAGCGCACGGGCCAGCTCGCCGCCGGACACAATATCGAAACCGCTGCCCCATTGTGCAAATTGCTGCAATACGGCCAGGTTGGAGTTGGCTTTCATGCCGAAGCAGACTAGTGCGTTGCGATTGATCAGCGGTTGTGCGTAGGACTCCCAGGCCGCTTTGAGCGCCGCACGGGAATAAACGTACAGTGGTGTGC
>JBOIGK010000833.1:0-18799 GCA_050742695.1 Advenella sp.
ATCTTAGATACTTCGAACAATTCGGGCAGATATCGGTCAACTTGATTCTATGTAATGGGCATGCAGTTACAAGCGATAAATCCCATAAAACTAACGTCCGCTGCATTTTTTTCAAACACTGAATGCAAATCTGAGGGCGGGCCAAACGGACGAGAAATGTTCTCTGAAACTCGTGTCCCATAAGAGACGTTACAAGATTGCCGTTCCTCTTGAATGTAAGCGGCATCGACCGAATTACTTCATTAGGATCAGCTCCGAACATATAGGCTATTTTTTTAGCTGCAGACGCCGGCAGATATCGATGCCCGATACTTGCAAATGTTCTTGTCAAATCACAGAACATCAGTTCGTTTGCCGTTGCCATGCGAAGTGCGAACCCATTGCCTGACTCATCGTCTTTTATTGAATCCTGCATTAACATGGACCGCCCCAAATTGGAATCAAAAAACATCAAATGGGTTCTCCATACTGACCTCGGGACCGTATATCATCCGGTAAGCTGCATACAGACCTTGTCGAGTCAGCTTTTCCTCGTCATCATTGACGGCCATTGCCACCGCCTGCACAATCAAAGTCTTAAGGGGACGTACAACCCCGTTGGTGACTCGAAATAGCTGGAGCGCAAGTTGTGGCTCGTATATTATTGAAATGTCTACGGCACTACATTCACGTGCGAATGCTCTCAAAAATCCGACCCATTCTGCATTATGTTGAAAAGGCAGCAACTTAATCGTCGTCGGAATTCTCGTTGTCAGTTGTGGATCAACAGCACCCAATCTGTCCATTTGCTCCGTTCCGACCAATACCACTGGTACCTGTGTGATATTCATCAATCGCTTCAGCCAATCAATTACTTGCGTCGATACCTTGTCTCCATTTGGCGAAAATACGTGCTGAAACTCATCGAGAACAATTAATCGCACGTTATGTTCCGTCATCGCTGACACCAAGACCCGATGGACCTCGTTATTATTGCTGGCTCGTCTACTAGTCAGTCCGTATTTGAAATTATCTAGTAGGCCGCCTTGAATTTGTGACACACTCGGCGCCTCTTTGAGATCAGCTGTTATCACAGAAAGCTCATGGCCCAACATATCTGAATTCAATATATTATTTTTTAAGCACTCAACAAGTAAAGTCTTTCCACAGCCAGATGGCGCCATTACGCGAACACCTGTAAATACCCCTGTTCCGTTCCCAATCTCTATGGCATTGGAGATTAATTCAAGCGCTTTCGCAAAGGAAGGGTATTGAATAACCGAATTACGCAGCGCTTTTCCAACCGCAAGTGCACGTTCGTTGTAACTCATACTAATTACCTATAGGTATTCAGGTTGAAGGATTGGAAATCAGGTATGTCATCTTCCTTAACCGAGAGTACTTGCGGCGTAATCACTCTATTTTCCGGTAGCGTATCAATTATTGTATTTTTGGAACTAGGAATTTTTGACGATCTCATCCCTTCGGCTAAGGCAATCTTTTTAATTTTCTTGCCGGACCTAGCCCCAACATCAAACATGCCTTGGAGATCCGCTTCGGCTCTGATATATTTCTCATATGCATTTAATTCCGTCAGATTCTGTCGTGCATATTCGCGAATCAGTCGATGCTGATACATTGTTTTTCCGGCGGCATATGCCGAGTCAGTGGCGGGAACATTAATCCATGTAAGCTCCTTGGGGTGCTGAACCCATATCGATCCAATATCATCAGGATTCGTTCTAACGGTGACCGGAAACGATGGTGCGATCTGTCTAGCCATATCCCTCAACTCTGGACTCCTATAGGTCATACTCATAATTTCGATTCCAGTGTGGCTAACCCGATATCGCTGTTCTACTCCAGTCAATACATCTAATGACCTGAGATCGTCCAGATATACTGGAGGCGGCATTGATTCCAGTCCCTCAAGAAATAAATCCAGTGGACGACTCAATTTACGTTCGTTCACTCGAAGCGGGTGAACATCAATGACCCATTTGTAGAGTCCGGCGCACAAGTCAGAAAACGTGATGCATGCTGTTATTTTTGGGTCGACGTACTTTGTAAGCCCTTTTAGCTTTTCCACACGCCCAGGCATAGGTAATATTCGACAACACTCCCCTAACGTTCGCTCAACTGTAGGTTTAAACCACGGTTTACGGACAGGGCAAAATTCTAAGTCGGAACATATCAACAGACATAACGCTTTCAGATATGAAGAGTGAAACTCCAGCCCGTTATCAACGACAAGTACTTCCCAAAGTCCAGGCGTATACCACTGATTGTCAAATGTGAGAGAACCAAGTATGTCATCTTTGGGCATTAAGGCAATTTTGATTGTCTTTGCCACCCGCCCTATTGATCCGCCTTCGAACGATACATAAATCGATAATATGTAAGAGGAATACGCATCAACTATAATCGTCACCGTAGGTCGGCCTAATGGAATTCCACGACGATCATCAATGACATATAAATCGAGTAACGTGTGATCAATCTCGACTCGCTGCATGACGCGTGTTGCGTAAATACCGCCGGTCGCATGCCGCCATTTTTGAGCAGCAAAGCTAGCGCCGAGGCGTATACGATCCCTTGTGTAAGGATCAGTTTCCAATGCGATGCGACGAACCGTGGACTCACTAAAGTTCTCTATGCGTTCACTGGGAATTTTTAATTGATCTAATTGATTTTTTAATTCCCGGAAAGTTTTGCTAATAGATAGACCATTTCGAACAAAATAGTGTTTTTTTAACCCTGATTGAATGAACTGTCTTAACTTTGACGATTTCCGAGAAGTTTTTTCTCGAAATACATTCCCACTTATCAAAGAGTCAAAATTCCCTCCTGAAGTCTCAAGTTTTTTCAACCACCTGATTACCGTTGAATCGGATGGTATCTTGTGCCGCCCTAGTTCTTTCTCTGCTTCGGGATAGATTTCTAGAAGCGCCAAACGAATGCGACTTCGTTGCCCTCTGCCGACATTCTTTTTTTTCATCGCAGTTGTATAAACTACCATTATCTGCCAACGCCGATATTGCTTCTCCTTAAAGCTGCTCGCAAATACGTCGACTTTTGAAGTTTCACTTTCTAAGTCGCTTGATTGAATCCTCACCTCGTCGCTGCCAATCACGGAAATCACTCTCTCCGAGATCTTTTTCACTAACTGGGAGATCTTGAATTCCTTGAACTGGCCGGTGCGTATATTCTCAAATTGAACAATCTCTCTATCTATAACTCTCTGGAGTGAATACTTTTGGTCATCTAGCTGAATGACTAAGCCACGCTCGAGGCGATATAATGTCATCTCGGTTCTCCTTTCCAGTCAATCTAAAAATAAAATCGGTCTTTAGGCTTGGCAGTAGGTGTAGATGCCGTCGTCCGATCAAGTACATAATTTGTTCTGATGCCAAGCCCGATATTTCTTTAATTTTTTCCATCGACGTGGGAAAGAAAACTGATTCAAGTTTCAACAGCAACGCTCGTTCACCATCTTTGGTATATTGAGATCTGGCTTGCCTAAGGATCTGGCCTGCACGCTCATGCCGGTCATCTTTATAGATTTCTTCATCTGTGCAAATCAAGAAATCCATCCCTTGCTGCATAACTTGATTACGAGCAGCATCCAACTTGGCACGTGCCTTCTTGAGAAATACCGACGGTTTTACCTCAACCAGATATTTCTCATATTGGCCAAAAGTCAGCATAAAATCGGGAGTGTATGTACCTTGCTCGCCTAGGTCTAAGCGAGGCGGCTGATGTCGAATTGCTAAAAGTGTGGGACACAGTAGAGCAATGCGTACGAAATTACATTCAAGTAGGCTTTCGTAACCGACTGCCTGCGGTTGTAGCCATGGACATGCGATTAGTCCTGTTCGCCTGTGAGGCGAGCGTGTAATTATTTGTCTTGGTGCTTTCATCAAGTAAGTACCTTTTTCAGGGTGCAAAAAGCCGTGCTTGACACCTAAACAAAAAAAGGTAATACTATGTTTTCCAAGACGCAGTATTTCCCAATATTTCCGTTATAAGTGAAAAGCCGGACAGCTCAAAAGAGAGGTTCGGTTTTTTATTTCATTTTTCTGCCTCCTCATACTGTTGCTCGGCTAGTTTAGCAAGCCACCTGGCGACGTCACTAGCTAGTACAAATCGACCTCTACGACCCGCAATCACGATCTCTTTAATTGGCAGCGTCCCTTTGTATCTAGCCTTTCGATATGCATTTGCAGTGGGGTAGCCCAGAATACGCCACAGATTAGACGAACAAATCAACGCTCCATATTCTTGGACGAGCATTTGCTGTATTTCTAAGGCGTTGCTATTACTGGGCATGTGTACTCCCCTAAAGGCCCGTTTGGTGACACTACCATAACAATACTCCAAACCTGTTTTCGCCGCATGCGGTAAAGTTTCAAGTGCTCGTGATGTAAAGTTTGAAACTAAGAGATCACCACACATACCAATAAAATCAATTAATTAGCGTAATTTTGCATACTTTCGCCGGAACTTTTTATGAAATTTCGCCGCGATTTTCTATTGGCTTACGATTAAATTAGGCCGATAATTTTGGGTTCTATTTTGGAACCAACATGCAAAAAAAGCGTACCTACACCGATTTAGTGAGGACAAAATTTTGGTTTTCGTTTTCCTGTATATATACCAAACAGGACACTGCATTTAAGCTCGGGCGACTTATCGAGCCGGAGAAGTACACTAGAAACCCGCAGGGGGGGACGTCGCATACCAACAAATTTTCGAAATATGAATCTGGGGACCACACACCTCGTCCCGATCTCGTAAATAAGATGGAGATCTTTGCACCTGGATCCATGTACGTTATAAATATGCCGTTGTGGGATACACTTCAACCAAATTTCAATCTTAAGCAGAGACGTGCCGCTGTTAATCAACTACCCATGGCAGTTACTTCAAAGGTAAATGGAATGGAGCGCTTTATGGAAGGTGGATCTTTTCCTAAGTACAAAGCAGGTGCTGGAAAAAAACTAGTCCGGATGGGGAATTATGATTCACTTTGCTTGTTAATGATTTTTTGGCGGTTCGATAGTGAGGAAACTAATCACCCAAATAGAATGGAAATCGCCGTTAATATTTACCATTTACTTCTTATTCTGTCAGGTGAGTTGTTCTACTATGGAGTATGTGAGTGTTTCTTCTCATTATTTAAGCATCAAGTCTTTGACCTTGGCCGTTCGAATGGCTACCGATTAGATGTGGATTATGAAAAATTCTGCAGAAACGCAGAGCTGTTGAACCGATTTTACCCATTCGATGAGACTGCCACGGAAAGGACACGGGAAAAAAGAAGTACTGCTATTGGAATGACACTCCAAAAATCGTCAAAGATTTTTGAGCTATATTCACTACTAAATGACGTACTTGACTATGATGAAACGATGCTATCCCCAAACAAAGAAGCTCTCAGGCATGTAACTTATACACGTCTGTCCTCTGATTGGGCCTTCAAAGTGCTATTTGAAAATCATCGTCAAAGCTTAATTGACACCATCAAAAATTACGTCAAGAATAATTCGAATCTTACAGAATTAGATGAAAAAATTTTTATTATAAAGGCCCAAAACGATTCTATGATAAGTAATATCTAGCGGCAAAGCCGCACTTTTACGTAGGTCTATCACTGCTCACTCCATAAGGTCCGTATAGCTAACCTGATTACAGACCGTTATAATCGTTCAATAAAAAACTCCGTGCACAGAATTGACAACTATTAAAGTGTGAGGATGTAGAGGTTTGCCACGCCGGACGATCAGCAGACCACCCCAAGACCTCCTTCAAGACGCTCATACAGCGAACCCTCCCTGTTCAGCCTAGTTAGAATAAAGGTGCTTCTGGAAATCCACAAAAACGCGGCGAATTTGATCGGGCTTTCCAAGTTCGGCAAATGCGTCGGGCAATGCTCGGTACTTGAGGCGCAAAAGCGGCGATAGCTTTTCCTGATCCAGCTCGTCAACACCTTGCTTGACGTACTGCGCGAGAACGAAATTAACAAACGCCTGCTGCTTATCAGTCAAGCCCTGCGCGGCGGCAGCTTTCGCCGCATCGGCACGTTGCTCGCGGGTTTTGGGTTCCATCGCAAAAGCCACGAATGCTAGAACGTCGAAGAGGTCGCTGTTCTCGGCTTCGATGATTTTCTGCATCTCGGTAAGAGGTTCTTTGCTGAACCCCTTTTCCGTCAGGCCGGCCAGTAGTGCCTTGCGTGTTTCAGGTACTGACCATATTTTTCGAAGCTCGTCTTCGTCTTTGAAGAACTCAGGCAAGGCGCCATAAAGCATTTCCAGAAATTGTGCTGCTGACATTGGACGTCCGTCCGCGCTCCAGAACGTCGTGGCCGTCATGCTCTGAATGCTGCGTGCTTTTCCATCTGCCAGCTTTACCTTGATCTTCTGGCGCGGCGGCTCAGGTGGTTCCGGCAACGGACTAGGAGGTGGTGCAGGCGAAGGGCAGCCACCACCTCCGCCCGTTGTCGGCTCAGGCTCGATAGGTTCGCCATCCCACTCAGGATCATTGAAGTGGTGATGAGCCTTCACAAAATCGTAGATCGTGAAGTAGTCCTTGCCGTCATAAAGCCGTGTGCCGCGCCCGATGATCTGCTTGAACTCAATCATCGATTTGACGGGGCGCAACAAGACAACATTGCGCACGTTGCGCGCATCGACACCCGTCGAGAGCTTCATCGACGTGGTGAGGACTGTGGGAATGGTTTTCTCGTTGTCCTGAAACTCGCGCAAATACTGGTCGCCGAGTGCACCATCATTGGCCGTGACCCGAACACAGTACAGCGGGTCTGCGCTAGTTTTCATCTGATTGATCAGATCACGCACCGCGAGCGCATGGCTCTGGTTTGCGCAGAAAACGATAGTCTTTTCGCGCTGATCTATCATGCCTATCAGTAGCTTGACGCGGTATACTTCACGCTCCTTGATTTCGATGATCTTGTTGAAATCTTTTTCCTCGTAGCGTTTACCGGTTTCAATCTGTCCTTCGAACACATCGTCGTCAGCGGTGTAAACATACTCGTCAAGGGTTGTCGCAATTTGCTTGACCTTGAACGGTGTCAAAAAGCCATCATTGATGCCTTCTTTGAGTGAGTAGATATACACCGGCTCGCCGAAATACGCGTAGGTGTCCGCGTTATTGGTGCGCTTTGGCGTTGCAGTGAGACCAAGCTGAACCGCAGGCGCAAAGTAATTGAGGATTTCGCGCCAACTGCTTTCATCGTTCGCTCCGCCACGATGACATTCATCGATCACGATGAAGTCAAAGAAGTCCTGCGGATATTCCCCAAAATACGGCGCCCCACCGGGGCCACTCATAAAAGTCTGGAAGATCGTGAAGAAGACGCTGCCATTCTTGGGCACGCGGCTCTTCTTCCGTATATCAGCGGGATCAATACGAACAAGCGCATCATCCGGAAAAGCTGAGAATGCGTTGTAAGCCTGATCGGCCAGGATGTTGCGATCCGCCAGAAACAAAATGCGCGGGCGGCGTGTTGGTTCACTCCCGCTCTTCCAGTCGGCAACGTTCCAGCGGCTCTGGAACAACTTCCACGCAAGCTGGAATGCGATGAACGTTTTGCCCGTACCAGTGGCGAGCGTCAGGAGAATCCGGTCACGCCCTGACGCGATGGCTTCAAGAACACGCTCAATAGCAATGTCCTGATAGTACCGGCCCTGCCAAGTTCCACCCTTGTCTTCAAACGGAACAGCAGCGAAGCGGTCACGCCACACGTTGTGAGACGGAAATGTCAGATTCCAAAGTTCATCTGGGCTTGGATATGCAACAACGTCACCTTCGACGCCCGTTTGCATGTCGATGCCGTAGATCGCCTGCCCATTGGTCGCATAGGTATGGCGCACGGCGAGTTTGGCGGCGTAGCTCTTGGCCTGACCAACACCCTCGGTATACGGCTTATCCCAAGCCTTGGCCTCGATGACGGCCAGCTTGGTGTTTCGGTACACGAGCACGTAATCGGCAATCTCGGCCTTCGCCCGCTTACCTCCGCCCTGCAAGCGCCCTTGCGTGATGCAATGCTCTCGCAAGACCCGGCTGCCTTCAACAACACCCCAGCCAGCGGCTTTCAGGGCGGGGTCAATATGCTCTGCACGGGTCTCTGCTTCGTTCATGCCACGGCTTCCAGTTGTTTGTCTGTCGTCTTAGCCGTCAGCTTACCGGTGAAGGCTTGGTGCAGGAGGGATTGCTTGAGTTCGTCGAGGGCAGCGAGCCTGGCTTTGGAAAGCTCGCGCAGTCGCGCAGTCTGCTCGAAAACTGCATCAAGCTTCGCCACGGTATCGCGCTGCACGTCGGTTCTTACGCGCGGCACTTTCAACGCTCGAAGAACTGCAAGCGACACCGTTCTCTGGGCAGTTCCTGTGGCCTGTGCGTCAGCCTGGGCCAGTACACCCGGTGACAACAACGCATATGACAACCATCGGCTGTTGGTGTCGGCCTTCGGGCGAATCAAACCGATGTGTCGCTGAAAGCAAAACTCCCGGTCATCTTCAACCAGCACCGGAATGCCGAAGGAGCCCGTCACCGTGTAAAGCACGTCCCCTGCCTGAGGGCGCCGATTCGGCTTGAGTCCATCAAAGTACGACCGAGAAACGAAGTACGTGTCAGTGAAGTCAATCCTCCGCATCTCCTTATCAACATTCGAGATCGTGATGAACGGAATGCCGGTGGAGGCCTTGGGTGGCGGCATATGGTCTCCATCAGCAATCGTCACGGCCAAGTCGGCCAACGCTGCTGACTCGGCACCTACGGGGAACACGAGGTTCAATGCCGCTGCGGAAAGTTCCTGAATGGCACTGAAGTTCTTCTCGGCATTGGCCTTGGCAGTGGCGATGGCGTCAAAGGCATCGTCAAGGATGGCGACAATACGGCGCTGTTCGAGAAGCGGTGGTATTGGAATCGGCAGTTGCTCGATGAAGTCAGCCGCTACTCGCTTGTGTCCCACCGCGCCGGTCATCGTCCTTGCTCCTACTTCGCGGAAGTCTGATCGGTACAAGTAGTAGTATAGAAACTCTCGATCTAGCTCTGATCCGGGACGCAGAACGATAAATTCGCTTGATCCGAAACCAATACCGTTCACCAATCCCTTGGCGATACCGAGCTTTCCGTTCTCGAAGCAAGGGGTGATCTTGGCGACCAGCACGTCGCCCTCGGCGAAGTACGTGTAACTGCCACTGACGTCAGCCAGTGGACGTACTGCAGTAGGCGTCATATATTTCGCGTCGATGCCAAGCACGTACATCGGAGCGAAAGAGACTTCACAATCAGCGGCGAGTCTCGCGCGTGCTTCCGCCTTGGGTGGCTTAATTGCGCACACTTCTGCCAAGGATCTGATCTCCCATCCGGTCATCACGACACCAACTCCCGAACTGTTGCCAGCACCTCGGCGCTCTCAGCGTCGAGCGCGGCAATCTCTTCGAGGATGTCTTGCGGGCTGCGCAGCACGATTTCATCCCCGCCGTTCGGGTTCTTGACCGAGAGGTCGTAGCTTACGGTATCGATGGCGGTTGCGTCCAACGACCAGCTTTTGGGCGAATCGGCGAAGCTGGCTTGCAGCGCGACGAATTCCGCCAAGTCATCGTCGTTGAGCGGGTTGGTCTTGCCAAGGTTACGGCCCGGATCGAGCCGGTAATACCAGACCTTGCGCGTGGGGGCACCCTTCTCAAAGAACAAAACCACGGTCTTAACACCAGCGCCCTGGAACGTGCCGCCGGGGCAGTCAAGCACTGTGCGCAAGTTGCAGCCCTCCAGCAGCAGCTTGCGGATGCTGACCGATGCACTATCTGTGTTCGAGAGGAAGGTGTTCTTGATGACGATGGCAGCGCGGCCACCGGCCTTGAGGCTTTTGATGAAGTGCTGCAAAAACAGGAATGCTGTTTCCCCGGTTTTGATCGGGAAGTTCTGCTGCACTTCCTTGCGCTCCTTCCCGCCGAAGGGCGGATTGGCGAGGATAATGTCGAAGCGGTCTTTGTCCTGAATGTCTGTTATGTTCTCGGCCAGCGTATTCGTGTGAACGATGTTTGGCGCTTCAATGCCGTGCAAGATCATGTTCATGATCGCAATCACGTGGGCAAGGCTCTTCTTCTCCTTGCCGTAGAAAGTGCGCTCTTGCAGCGTCTTGAGGTCGGCGGTGGTCAGCCCCGGCAGGTTCGAGAGATAATCGAAGGCTTCGCAAAGGAACCCTGCCGAGCCGCATGCGCCGTCATAGATGCGCTCCCCGACGCGGGGCTTGATTACTTGGATCATGGCGCGGATCAGCGGGCGGGGCGTGTAGTACTCGCCACCGTTCCGCCCCGCGTTGCCCATATTTTTGATCTTGGCTTCGTAAAGGTGCGACAGCTCGTGCTTCTCGGTCTGAGACCGGAATTGCAGTTCGTCCACCTGTTCGATCACGTCGCGGAGTGTGTAGCCGCTCTGCACCTTGTTCTTGATCTCGCCGAATATCTCGCCAATCTTGTATTCGATGGTGTTCGGGCCGTTGGCACGCGCCTTGAAGCCAGCAAGGTACGGGAAGAGCTTGCTATTCACAAAATCGCGCAAATCGTCGCCGGTTAAGGCGACGTTATGGTCAAGCCTGCCGTTCCCGTCCTTGGGCGCGGCCCAGCTCGACCAACGGTAGGCCTCATCAAGGATGAAACGGTAAGTCTTAGCTTCTAATTCAGCCTCCGCGGCCCTGTCAGTTTCCAGGTTGTCCAGATACTTAAGGAAAAGCAACCACGAGCTTTGCTCGGTGTAATCCAGTTCGCTCGTGCAGCCCGCATCTTTATGCAGGATGTCATCGATATTCTTAAAGGTTTGCTCAAACACGATATTCCTCTCCCCCTCATTGTTTCCCACGTTTCTGAGAGGTAGTCAATTATTTACTGATAAGTTGCTATGCAAACAGATTTGCAATCTGCGCCATAGGCCCTGCTAGCAAACTCTGTGGCGCAGAGCATCAAAGGTCAGTGCTCCTTTGATTCAAGAAAAGCGATCACCTGTCGGCTGTACTATATCCGCGAGGTTGTGAGCGTCGCTGCCGTGCATACATGGTTTGCAGCCGTCATATCGTTCCTGTATGGGGCTCCCAACGATGCTATTCTGAACCACGCGTGATCATTCCAACACTCCAAATTATTACTTAAGATCGTTCTATTACTTGCGAATGTATCAAAAATAAACAAGATGGTGTTGTCGTATTTTAAATTCATCGGTAATAAAACAAGGGCGTATGCACTATCGCGCACCGCGCTGGTCTAGGTTCGCCCTTCACTCGTCCCTGACGCCTACGGCCCGGCTTCCTCGCTTCGAGCCTACGCGCTGACGCTTGCGTGCGCTCTAGCACATAGCACGTCTTAGCTCAACGCGGTTGAAATGGTGAAATGAACCGTGTTTAGTGAGTATCCGACAAACTTTAGTTCAAGGCGGATGGAAAATCAGACAAAAGTGTAAAAAAGCGGGGGACTGAACTGCTAATTGAGAATGCTAGATATATTTACAATTAGTAATAGTTCCAAACTGAGTGACGAAAATTCCAAACTGACTGACAATCGACACCAATCCGTGTCAAAAATGTAACAAGCCAACTTTCCCTCTTGAAAGTGAGCCATTCATCCCTATAATTAGCACTCAGTAGGGTCGAGTGCTAACAGCCGATCTAACTAACTCAATTTACCAACCTATTTATATATATTCAGGAGTTTCTCCATGGCATTGCGTCCTTTGCAAGACCGCGTGATCATCAAGCGCCTCGATAACGAAACTAAAACTTCGTCCGGTATCGTTATCCCTGACAGTGCAGCAGAAAAGCCAGATCAGGGTGAAGTTGTTGCTGTTGGTCCAGGCAAAAAGACAGACGACGGCAAAGTTATCGCCGTTGACCTGAAAGTAGGCGACAAAGTCCTTTTTGGTAAGTATGCCGGTCAATCCGTCAAAGTTGACGGCGAAGAGCTGCTGGTTATCCGCGAAGAAGAGATCCTCGCTGTAGTCGGCTGATCCGCCCGCAAAAACTAACCTGCCCGCCCTGCTTTGCATGGCATAAAAGGGCTACCGAGACAATCAATCAAGGAATTAAACATGGCTGCTAAGCAAGTACTATTCGGTGACGACGCTCGTGTGCGCATCGTCCGTGGTGTAAACATTCTGGCAAATGCTGTTAAAACAACACTGGGTCCTAAAGGCCGTAACGTTGTTCTGGAGCGCTCATTCGGCGCCCCTACCGTAACAAAAGACGGTGTATCTGTTGCCAAAGAAATCGAACTGAAAGACAAATTCGAAAACATCGGCGCCCAGCTGGTTAAAGAAGTTGCTTCAAAAACCTCTGACAACGCCGGCGACGGTACCACAACAGCAACTGTGCTGGCTCAGTCTGTAGTTGAAGAAGGCCTCAAATACGTGGCTGCCGGTATCAACCCAATGGATCTGAAACGCGGTATCGACAAGGCTGTAGCTGCTGCTGTTGCAGAACTGCAAGTCCTGTCACGCCCATGCACAACCAGCAAGGAAATTGCCCAGGTTGGTTCCATCTCTGCCAACAGCGACAGCTCTATTGGCGACATCATTGCCAATGCCATGGACAAAGTAGGCAAAGAAGGCGTGATCACTGTTGAAGACGGCAAATCACTGGACAACGAGCTGGACGTCGTTGAAGGTATGCAGTTTGACCGTGGTTACCTGTCTCCTTACTTCATCAACAACCAGGAAAAACAAGTTTCTGCCCTGGAAGATCCATACGTTCTGATTTTCGACAAAAAAATCAGCAACATCCGTGATCTGCTGCCTATCCTGGAACAAGTTGCCAAATCAAGCCGTCCTCTGCTGATCATCGCTGAAGACGTTGAAGGCGAAGCTCTGGCAACGCTGGTTGTGAACAACATCCGCGGCATCCTGAAAACCACTGCAGTCAAAGCTCCTGGCTTCGGCGACCGTCGTAAAGCCATGCTGGAAGACATCGCCATCCTGACTGGCGGTACAGTGATCTCTGAAGAAACCGGTATGTCTCTGGAAAAAGCCACGATCGAAGATCTGGGCCAGGCCAAACGTATCGAAGTAGGCAAAGAAAACACAATCATCATTGACGGTGCAGGCGTTAGCGCAAACATCGAATCTCGTGTTAAACAAATCCGTACACAGATCGAAGAAGCCACTTCTGACTACGATCGTGAAAAACTGCAAGAGCGCGTTGCCAAACTGGCAGGCGGTGTTGCCGTGATTCGTGTTGGTGCTGCAACCGAAGTTGAAATGAAAGAGAAAAAAGCCCGCGTTGAAGATGCTCTGCATGCAACACGTGCTGCTGTTGAAGAAGGTATTGTTCCTGGCGGTGGCGTAGCGCTGATTCGTGCCAAGAAAGCCATTGAAAAAATCAAAGGCGACAATGCTGATCAGGACGCAGGTATCAAACTGATTCTGCGCGCTGTTGAAGCGCCTCTGCGCACGATCGTTGCTAACGCTGGCGACGAGCCAAGCGTTGTTGTAGCCAAAGTCGCTGCCGGTGAAGGCAACTACGGTTACAACGCAGCAACAGGCGAGTACGGCGATCTGGTTGAGCAAGGTGTTCTGGACCCAACCAAAGTAACCCGTACAGCATTGCAAAACGCTGCCTCTGTTGCCAGCCTGCTGCTGACAACTGAAGCTGCTGTTTGCGAAATCGTTGACGACAAACCAGCTCCTGCCATGCCTGACATGGGTGGCATGGGCGGTATGGGTGGCATGGGCGGATTCTAATCCGGCCAGAGATACACCCGGGGCCTGCCTTGTGCAGGTCCGCTGCAAACAAACCCCGAACGGTTCACCGTTTCGGGGTTTTTCTTTGGGCGCTCTTTTCTGGATACTTTTCTTTGCGTGGCTATCTTTTGGCCGGCTGGCTTCTTGCTCACGATTCAGGTGGCTGGCATCGCGATTTCGCGCCTCATTTCAACAATGAGGAACAACCGACTCGCGTACGGTCTTTCGCCCTGCTTGCAAAGTGCGGCGCAGCGGCAGATACAAAACCGACACGCATCCCACGGCAGAGAAAATTCCGGGCCAACACGTCTGAATGCGACGGCACAGCGCCGTTTAATCAAGCCGTAGCGTTTTGTGAACTACAATATCGTTCATGAATCGACCCAGCCACCCGCACGTCCGCAAAAATCGCGGCGCACTGCGTTTTATCCAGTCGACTGTGTACTCGGCACAGGGCTTTCGTGCAGCCTTTTCCAGCGAGGAAGCCTTTCGCCAGGAACTGATTGTCTGCATCACGCTCACGCCCTTTGCCTTCCTGCTGGGACGCAACTTTGCAGAGATCATTGTGTTGCTGGGAGTCCTGGTCAGCGTCCTGACGGTGGAGCTGATCAACTCGGCCATCGAAGTGCTGGCCGATACGGTCAGTGCAGAAACGCACCCCTTGATTGGCCAGACCAAGGATATTGCCAGCGCTGCAGTCATGATGGTGATTACTTTCGCCGGCCTGGTCTGGTTTGGTTTGCTCTTTGTTCGTCTGTTTTCACATTAATTATTCATGACATTTATCGAAAAACTGGAATCCGCCTGGCAAAGCCAGAACTCCCTTCTCATGGTCGGCCTTGACCCTGATCCCGAAAGACTACCGGTTAGCATGAAACAGAACCGCGAATCCACATTCGAGTTCTGCAAGGGCATAGTGGATGCATCAGCACCCTACGCCTGCGGGTTCAAACCGCAAATTGCCTATTTTGCTTCACAGGGCGCAGAAGAACAGTTGTCACAACTGTGCGCCTATATCCACGAGACCTATCCGCATTTGCCCATTGTGCTGGACGCCAAGCGCGGCGACATCGGCACCACGGCTGAACATTACGCTCGCGAAGCGTACGAACGCTACAAGGCTGATGCTGTTACCGTCAGCCCATATATGGGATTCGACTCCATCGAGCCGTATCTGGCATGGAAAGACAGGGGCATAATTATTCTATGCCGCACTTCAAATCCAGGCGGCTCCGATCTGCAATTTGTTGAGTCTGCCAGCGGCGAACCGCTATACCTGCATGTAGCCAGCATGGTCGCGGACAAATGGAATACGCACGGCCAGTGCGGTCTGGTGGTAGGCGCCACCTTCCCTGAAGAGTTGAGCAAGGTTCGCGCCCGGGTGGGCGACGCCATGCCGTTGCTGGTACCTGGCATCGGTGCACAGGGCGGAGATATCGAGGAAACCGTGACGGCTGGCCGCAACATCGCCGGCACCGGCATGATGATCAATTCGTCACGCGCCATTTTGTACGCAAGCTCGGATGAGAACTGGAAAGAAGAAGCGGCTCGGGTAGCACAGGAAACGCGCGACCAGATCAATCAGGCGCGCGGGATCTGATATCACATCGGAATATGGCTGCCTGAAAACGTAGAAGGCAGTCTTTTATTTGCCACCTCGTGCTCTAACCGATCCTGATAGAGCTTACGGTATTTACCCGCCGGCATGGTAGCCACGGTTACTACCGACAGATATAGCGTTTCAATCGTCTGAGCATCGATCCATTCCCGTATGATATCAATGGGAATCAAATGACGCTGATTCGCCAGTTAGCCGTGTCAGGAGTCAAATACGTACAGTGCTGAAATAACGGCCACGACTTGGCGACAGCAACTGCGAGCCCGTCCGCCTCGTCGCTGCCTTGCCAGAATCAGTTCAGTTTTCCTGGACGATGCGTCGGGTAATTTCCATGGCGTAGATCACCGCCTGAACACGCACCTGGTGACGATCGCCAACGAAATTCTGCGAGAATGGCAACGTGACGATGCCGTCAGCTTTGCGATAGGAAACCGCAAAGCACACCAGACCTACTGGTTTGTGTGCGGTGCCACCGTCGGGCCCCGCGATGCCGGTCGTGCTGACTGCACAGGTGGATAGGGGCGCATTGCTCAACACACCTTCGGCCATTTCAATGGCCACTTCTTCACTGACGGCCCCAAATTTATCCAGCGCCGCCTGGTTGACATCCAGCATATCCATCTTGGCTTCGTTGGTATAAGTAACGAAACCCCGATCAAACCATTGGCTGGATCCCGCAATGGCGGTAATGGCGCCAGCCAGCAGACCTCCGGTGCAGGATTCTGCGGTGCCCAGCAGCCAGCTCTTTTTCTTGAGCGCTTCTCCCAACTGGGCAGCAACCTGCCACTGTTCACTCAACAACTCAGACATACTCACCCCAACATTCTGGTGGCAATCGCCATGACGAACAGCGTATAGGCCGCTGCCACCACGTCGTCCCACATAACGCCGAACCCGTTTTTGAGCGTACGATCAAAGTAGCCGATGGGTGGCGGTTTGACGATATCGAAAAAGCGAAAAAGGATAAAGGCCACCAGTTGCCAGCCCAGGTTCATGGGCGCAACCAGCAACAGGACCGCCCAGAAGGCGACCATTTCGTCCCAGACAATGCCGCCGTGGTCATCCACGTGCATTTCCTGGGCGACGCGATGGCAGCAATAGACGCCGTAAGCGAAGCCGACCAGAATAAACAGCGCCATGTAAAAATCGGTGCCCAGCACAAAACTGAGCGGCCACCAAAGCACCCAGGCCAGCAGGGTGCCCCAGGTTCCGGGTCCAGGTCTGAGCAGTCCGGCGCCAAGCCCGAAGGCAAAGAAGCGGTGGACATTAGCCCGGATCCAGCCGAAAGTAGGCCATTGCGTGTTCACGGTCGTTTTGGTGCCAGCGGCATTATGTATCGTTTGCGTTTGAATGTCTTCTATCATGCAATTTTACTTCTGTGTTTACGGCTTGCGCCGACGAGCTGGCCGGAAATGGTCGAACCCCGCTGGAAGTGCGGAGATATCCTGTTGCGCAGCATCAAGTACCCGCAAACCCTGCCCGACGTGAACCTCTCCAATGCGCGTAAGCGTCACAGGCAGGCTGGCAGCAATGGCTTGCAGTGCCGCTCTGGCGGTCTGCGGCGCCGTAAAACACAACTCGTAGACGTCACCCCCGCCCAACACGGACTGGCGCAATTGCTGCGGGTCATCGTCTGGCAGGCTAAGATTAACAGGCATTAAAGATTCATACAATACGGCAGCGACACCGCTGGCATGCAAAATATGTTTCAAGTCCTGCACCAGGCCGTCGGACAGGTCTATAACAGCATGCGCCAGTGGCCGCAGGGCAAGCCCCAGGGACACGCGTGGCTCGGGCCACTCCAGGGCATGCCGGGTGGCCTGCAACGTTTGTGTTTCGCGTTCGTTCAGGATTTCGCCCGCCTTCTGGCGCAGCAGCAGACTCAGAGCCCAATCGGCCGCGCCCAGGGTGCCAGAAACCCAGATATCATCGCCGGGCTGGGCCCGGCTGCGCAGCAGAAACGGCTGGGTCACTTCGCCCAGCACAGTAACGCTGATGACAATATCGTGCTCGCTGCGGGTGGTATCGCCACCGATAAGCGGGCATTGGTATTTGTCGGCCAGACGGTTAAAGCCCCGGGAAAACGCCGCCAGCCAATCGGCATCGAAACGCGGCAGCGCAATGCCCAACAGGCAGCCGCGCGGGGTCGCCCCCATGGCGGCCAAATCGGACAGATTGACTGCCAGCGATTTATGACCCAGCGATTCAGGATCCACGTCGGAAAAGAAATGGCGCTCTTCGAGCAGCAGATCCTTGCTGACGGCCAGGGATGTGCCGGCGGTGGGCGTCAGGATGGCGCAATCGTCCCCCACCGCGAGGTCAACAGAGGCTGCGGGGCGGGTAAAAAACTGACGGATCAGATCAAATTCGCCGGACATGGGAACCGCTCTTCAAGTGCGCGAGCATCGCAAAAAACACCCGGCTAGCGCCAGGCGCTGCCCGCTAACCCCGGGTCAGCGTCCGGCATTGACTTCAAGCGAACGCACACGGGCCGCAAGTTTGTCCAGTACGCCGTTGACAAATTTGAAGCCGTCGGTGCCGCCAAATTCCTTGGCCAGCTCCACCGCTTCGTTAATGGCAACTTTGTATGGCACATCCACATGGTGAATGAGTTCGTAACTGCCGATAAGCAGAATGCCGTGCTCGATGGGCGACAGTTCGTCCAGCGGGCGGTCAATGTAGGGCACGAATGCTTCACGCAGCGCCGGCGCCTCGGCAAAAACGCCATGCAACAGCGTTTTGAACCAGACCGGATCGGCGTTTTCGAATTCCGGGCTGTCCTGGATGTGAGCGTCGATGGCGCCTGCCTCGCGCAGGTCAGTGTCGCCACTGACCAGCCAGGCATAAATCCCCTGAAGGGCAAATTCGCGCGCCCGGCGGCGCGCACTGCGATGCATTGTTTTATTATCCTGAGCCACTCGTTGTCCTATCGCCTTGGGGTATCTGCTACTTCTTCGGTTTCATCATCTTCGTCGTCCTGGTCGTCGTCATCGTCCAGATCTTCAAAGTCATCATCTTCGTCTTCCGACTCGGGCACCAGCGCGGCCGACAGATTGGCCATTTCCACAGCAACCTGGGCGCAATCCTTACCTTTCTGTTCGGCGCGGGCCTTGGCCTGCTCTTCGTCTTCTGTGGTCAGAATACCATTGGCCACCGGCACATTGGTATCCATGGACACCCGGGTAATGGCCGCAGCACTTTCATTGCTGACGATTTCGAAATGGTAGGTTTCACCACGAATGACGGCCCCCAGGGCAATCAGTGCATCAAATTCGTAGGTTTCGGCCATTTGCGCCAGCGTCAGGCCCACTTCGAGCGCGCCGGGCACCGTCACGACCATAATGTCGCGCTCGTCGACACCCAGCTCGCCAAGTTCGGCCAGGCAGGCTTCGAGTTCGGCAAAACCAATTTCCTCGTTAAATCGTGCGCACACGATGCCGATATGCAGGCCTTCGC
>JBOIGK010000834.1:0-5201 GCA_050742695.1 Advenella sp.
TACCTCCGGTTTACCCAGCAATCCAGTCGGTCTGAACAACAGGATCAGCACCAGCAAGCCAAAAGCCACAATATCCTTATATTCCGAACCAATATAGGCGGCGGCCATGGTTTCGGCCACGCCCAGCAACAGGCCGCCCAGAATGGCGCCCGGAACACTGCCAATGCCGCCGAGCACAGCGGCGGTAAATGCCTTGATACCGGCAATGAAACCAATGAATGGATTCAACTTGCCTATGGTCAGCGCAATCAACACGCCACCGACTGCGGCAAGCACCGCACCCAGAATGAACGTAAACGAAATGACACGATTGGTGTCGATGCCCAGCAGGCTGGCCATGCGCATATCCTGGGAGCAGGCACGGGACGCACGGCCCATGCGGGAGTGGCGGATGAAAAGCGTCAGTGCGACCATCAGCACAAACACCACGCCCATGATCATCAGCCTGGAATAGGTCAGCGTAATGGCAAAATCACCACCCAGACTGAACTGGAATGATCCGGCCAGCAGATTGGGCACGGCCATATCGCGCGAGCCCTGCCCGATCGCAACCCAGTTCTGCAGGAAAATAGACATACCGATAGCGGAAATCAAAGCGACCAGCCGCGGGCTGCCGCGCAGTGGCCTGTAGGCAATTTTTTCGACTGCATAGCCGTAAAAGCCGGTAACAACAGCCGAGATCAACAGCATGGCGATAATCACCAACGGTATTGGAATGCCATGATTGATACCCAGCGCCGATAGCGTCACCAGCCCCACATAGGCGCCAATCATATAGATTTCGCCATGGGCAAAGTTGATCATACCGATAATGCCATACACCATGGTGTAACCGATGGCGATCAGGGCATAGATCGCGCCCAGCGACATGCCGTTGATCAGTTGTTGAATGAATTGAGGTAGAAATTCCTGCATAATGCGCTCCCCGTGCCGTCCTCACTCCGCCTGGAAACCGGTCTGGAATGAATGGCGATCCCGTTGCTCTTATTGGATTACGTCGTTTCTGAAGGAGCAGGCCTGACGGTTAACCATCACCCTCGCCTGGCTCCCTTATGCTGCAATTATTTCTGCTTTACGCCTGCGCACTGCGCGGACGGCCAAGATTCCACATCAGGACGCGGAACGGCGCCAGCAGCATCGCATTGATGACCAGTTTAATGCCCACGTCACCCGTGGCCAGCGTCACCCATGGTACATCGGTGCCGGCAAAGGCCACGCCGAAAAACAGAAATGTGTCGATGATGGCGGCCAGCCAGCCTGCGATGAAAGGCGCTTTCCACCAGGATTTGTAGCGAAGCTTGTCAAACACCAGGATATCGAGCAACTGTGCCGTAAGGAATGCCACCCCCGAGGCGATCGCGATGCGCGAGTCCGCCACGACATAGGACGCCAGCACCGCAAAGATAAAACCGATGCACACCACGCGACGGGCCCGTGAGGGGCCAAAACGCCGATTCAGCAGGTCGGTTACCAGAAAGCAGACGGGATACGTGATGGCGCCCCAGGTCAGCCAGGCGTTGATATGAAATTGCGGCTGCACCAGGATATTGGACGACACGATGATCAGACCCATGATGGCAACGGCCAACAGTGTCTGGTTTATCGTCATTTTTTCAAATCTTGTAATATTCATGCTATTTGTTTCCTGAATCTTGAGCGGGCTGGCCAACTGCAGCCGACTCCTGCGCCATCTGGGCTGCCCGGTCATTGGCCGCCTGCATGGCAGCCTGTACCAGTCCGGCAAAATCGCCCTGTGCAAACCGATTCAGCGCCGCGGCAGTTGTACCGCCCGGCGATGTGACGTTTTCCCGCAATCGTGCCGGCGGATCCTCTGAACCGGCGGCAAGCAGGCTCGCTCCCTTGAGCGTGGCCAGTGCAAGACGCTTAGCCTGTTCCTGGCTCAGGCCCAGGCTGATGCCGCCAGCGATCAGCGATTCAATAAACAGGAAAACATAGGCAGGGCCGCTGCCAGAGAGCGCAGTGACCGCGTCCAGTTGGGCTTCATTGTCTACCCAGACCACTTCGCCGACAGAACTGAGCACTTTCTGAGCCAGTTCGCGGTCCGATGCGGGTACGGCAGGTATGGCGTACAGCCCGGTGATGCCCTGGCGGATCAGTGCCGGGGTATTGGGCATGCAGCGAATGAGCCGGGTGCCGCGCGCTGGCTCGGCCTGGTCAAGCCAGCCGGAAAGCGATGCCGTTGTGAGACCTGCGGCTATACTGATCACCAGCGTGTCATTCTGCAAAAACCGGTGCGACGCATCAATGGCCTGCTGCATGACTTGTGGCTTGACGGCGTAGATCCAGACTTTATATTGACTGAGCGCCTCGGAGGCTGTGGCCGCGGTGGCCACCCCCTTGTTTTCCCATGCCGAACGCGTTGCCTGGCTGGGATCCACAACAAGGATGTCCTGTGGCTGGCACAGATTGCCAAGCAGGCCGCCCAACATGGCGCCTGCCATATTTCCGCCACCGATAAAAGCGATAGTGAGTGAGTTTTTCATGGTCAGCGATTGTACTCTGCTAATGCCCGACAGCACATCACAAAATACGCTGAACCAGACAAAAAGACAAGCAAACGGGTGATTTTACTGGACTTTCACGACAAACGCGTGCGGCTGGGACGAGTTAGGGATAGTCACTATTCTGCAACAAACAAGTCATACTATAATGCCGATTATCACGTCCCCGTTATGTATCGGGACATCCCTACCCCCGGAGAATACAACCATGCGCTATACGATCCGTACTTTGTCCCTGGCCTGCGCCATGTCCTTTGCCAGCTTTAGCGCCCTTGCGGCTACCGACGTTACCTTCTGGCATTCAATGGAAGGACCGCTGGGCGAGCGGGTCAGCGATATTGTAAAAGACTTCAACGCTTCTCAGAAAGACTATGTCGTCAAGGCAACGTATAAAGGCAATTACGGGGAATCCATGAACGCGGGGATCGCCGCATACCGTGCAGGACAGTCACCGGATATCATCCAGGTGTTTGAAGTGGGCACGGCCACCATGATGTATTCCAAAGGCGCCATCGAGCCCGTCCAGGAAATGGCACAGAAAGCCGGTAATCCGCTGGATCCGAAAGCTTTCGTACCTGGCATTGCCGGCTACTATTCCGATACTAGCGGCAAACTGGTTTCCATGCCTTTTAACAGCTCGACACCCGTGATGTTCTATAACAAAGACCTGTTTAAAAAAGCCGGTCTGGACCCGGAACAGGGCCCCAAAACATACGCAGATATCGAAGCCTTTGCGAAAAAACTCAAGGCAGCCGGGGTCGAATGCGGTTACACCACGTCGTGGCCGGCATGGGTGCTGATCGAAAACTTTGCTGCCCTGCATAATGTTCCTTACGCTTCCAAAGACAATGGCTTTGGCGGTCTGGACGCCCGGGTCGAACTGCAATCGGATGCATTTCTGAAGCACTTTGAATTTCTGAGCAAAATGTCCAAGGAAGGCACCTTCACCTACGGCGGTCGCGGCGATGCTGCCAACGCTCTCTTCATCTCCGGCAAATGCGGCATGTTTACCGGTTCCAGTGGCACGCGGGCCAATATCCTGAAAAATGGCAAGTTCAAATTCGGTGTTGCCAAACTGCCCTATTACGACAACGTCAAGGGCGCCCCGCAAAACAGCGTAATCGGCGGCGCCTCGCTGTGGGTATTCTCCAAAAAATCCCCGGAAGTATACAAAGGCGTGACCGCATTCTTCCATTACCTGACCAAACCGGATGTCGCTGCCAAATGGCACCAGGATACAGGCTATGTGCCTGTGGTCAAAGCCGCCTACGAAGCCACCAAAGCTTCCGGTTACTATGACAAGAACCCCGGCACCGATGTCCCGTTCCAGCAACTGAATGTGGAAACCACGGCTCAATCGCGCGGTGTTCGTCTGGGCTTTCTGCCACAGATTCGTGACATCGAGGAAGGCGTCATGGAATCTATGTTCGGCGGCAAGGTGTCCATCAAGGACGGCGCTGCCGACATGGAAAAACGGGCGAACGAATTGCTGGTTCGTTTTGAAAACGGCAATAAATAAGGTATTGTGAACGATCAGGCAGCGAGGGCATAACGTCATTGCCCTCGCTGTTTTTATTTTATTGCAGTCATCATTTTTCGCCTTGAAACGCTGCCGGTTTTGCCGGCGCAACGGCAAGTGCTCTATTGTCTTCAGTCTGAACAGACCTGCTATGCCGACTATTAACGTCACTGCTGTTTGTCTATCGCCATATACCCGGGTTGCGTCGTTTTTCCCGGATATTGCACCGGAATTATCTCATGGAAAAACGCGTTGTTTTCAACCATAAACTGCTGCCTTATCTGCTGCTGGCGCCGCAGTTGCTCATTACAGTCATTTTTTTCTTCCTGCCTGCCGGCCAGGCAATCTGGCAATCGTTTTTTATCGAATCGGCCTTCGGCGGCGATCAACAGTTTGTTGGTCTGGACAATTACACCAGCCTGTTTAGCAACAGCACGTATTATTCCTCGTTCTGGGTCACACTGCTGTTTTCCGGACTAGTTGCCGTCATCGGCCTGGCGGTCTCGCTATTGCTGGCGGTCATGGCCAATCGCGTGGTGCGCGCAGCCGGTGCCTACAAAACCCTGCTGATCTGGCCGTATGCTGTTGCACCAGCCGTTGTGGGTGTACTTTGGGCATTTCTGTTTTCGCCCGCCGTGGGCACGCTGGCTGTATATATGGCCAATCTTGGCATCAGCTGGAACCCACGTTTAAATTCGACCGACGCCATGACCCTGGTTGTCATCGCCGCAGTGTGGAAACAGATTTCCTACAATTTTCTGTTTTTCCTTGCTGGCCTGCAGTCCATTCCCATCTCGTTACTGGAAGCGGCAGCCATCGATGGCGCCAGCCCGTTCCGGCGCTTTCGCACCATTGTGTTCCCGTTGCTGTCGCCCACCACGTTCTTTCTGCTGGTCATCAATATCGTCTATGCCTTTTTCGAAACATTCGCGATTATCGATACGACCACCCAGGGCGGCCCCGGCACCTCTACCAACATACTGGTCTACAACGTGTACAAGACTGCATTCAAGTCATTCGATTACGGCTCGTCCGGTGCACAATCGGTCATTTTGATGATGATTGTAATTGGGCTCACGGTCATCCAGTTCGGCTACGTCGACCGTAAAGTCCAGTACTAAGGAAATACCGCAATGATTGAACGACGCCCCATACTGGAC
>JBOIGK010000835.1:0-2779 GCA_050742695.1 Advenella sp.
GCCCAGCTACCGCAAAGGGGAAGGCGAAGTTTGCCCTTGCCACCGATGGACGCACCCTTCAAGCCGAGGATCTGGCCAATGGTGAGCTCATCGATTGCGACTATTCTGACTTTCCAAACCATTTTGGTTTCCTACTACCACTAGCCGGTATTTCTACGATCCAGGAGATCAAGGACAACCCCATCGACGTTCGCGCCACGAGCCGGCTGAACAAGCTGTACGTCGAGTTGCTTCGCGAGAACCCGGACTGGGCGACTGACGAGCGCAGCAGTGAAATGAACCATTTCATGGCGCGGCTGATTTTCTGCTTTTTTGCTGAAGACACAGATATTTTCAAGGGCCAGGTGCTATTTACTCGAACAGTTGACCAGTTCAGCGAAAGAGATGGCTCTAACACGCATGAGGTCCTGGAAACTATCTTTCGTGCAATGAATACCAAAATTGCTGACCGAACAACTGCAGGTTTTCGTCCCTGGGCAGATCAGTTTCCCTATGTTAACGGCGGACTTTTCTCAGGTAGCACTGTAGTGCCGCGATTCACACGCATGGCACGCACCTACTTTTTGCATGCCGGCAGCCTAAACTGGAAGGAAATAAATCCAGACATCTTCGGCAGCATGATCCAAGCTGTAGCTGATGACGAAGAACGCGGCTCGTTGGGTATGCATTACACAAGCGTGCCTAATATACTGAAAGTGCTCAACCCATTATTCCTGGATGATTTGCGTACCCAATTGAAAGAGGCGGGGGATAACGATCGCAAGCTATTAAATCTTCGAAAACGTATGGCCAGGATTCGAATTTTTGATCCGGCATGCGGATCCGGCAACTTCCTTGTAATCGCCTATAAACAAATGCGCGCAATCGAGGCTGAAATCAACCGTCGAAGGAACGAATCTCATCTGGGTAGCTCGATCCCACTGACCAATTTTCGCGGAATTGAACTGCGTGATTTCCCGGCTGAGATTGCCAGGTTAGCTCTTATTATTGCTGAGTTCCAATGCGATGTGCTGTACCGCGGACAGCAGGAGGCACTCGACGAGTTTCTTCCTCTGGATACCGAAAATTGGATTGTCTGTGGTAATTCGTTGCGACTTGATTGGTTTTCGGTCTGCCCTCCAACAGGTACAGGCGTGAAAGTCGTCGCCGACGACTTGTTTATGACACCTCTCGAGCAATCTGAGATTGATTTCGAGAATGAAGGCGGAGAGATATATATTTGCAGCAATCCTCCGTATATAGGCGACAAGAAACAAACAAAAGAGCAAAAATTAGATTTGGAATTAATCTTTTCCAACAAATCCACAAGATGGAAGTCACTAGATTATATTTCTGGTTTTTTCTATAAAGCGTCAGAGCTTATTTCGTTACACCGTGGGCAAGCGTCGTTTGTTACTACCAATTCCATCACCCAAGGGCAGCAAGTCAATATACTCTGGCCCATATTACTTGAGAAAACTGAAATAGTTGCTGCATATACCTCTTTCAAGTGGGCGAATCTTGCGGCCAATAATGCTGGAGTAACAGTTGTCATAATTCAACTTGGGCATAAACACGTACGCACGAAACGGTATATTTTTGAGGGAGAAATGGTACGGGATGTTGAATACATCTCGCCCTATTTGACTGCCCAAAAAACACCTCTCGTTGGCAATTCGACCACCCCAATGAGTGTGTTACCCCCAATGACGAACGGTAGCGCAGCGAAGGACGGAGGGAATCTGTTATTCGGTAGATTGGACGATTTACCCTCAGATGATTTTTTAGCAGCCTCGGTTGCCAAGGAATTTTGGGGCTCCGACGAAATAATCAATGGTCGACCTCGATATTGCCTTTGGATGGAAGAAGCTGACGTTAAAGAACTGGATAAAAGCGATTTTCTTCGCGAACGTATAGAGAAAGTACGTGCAATCAGACTCAAAAGTGAGAAGGCTGCAACTCGAGCGTGGGCAAATCGGCCGTATAGATTTGTTGAGATTAGAAGACCTCCAAGCAAGCGTGTAGTAGCGATGCCAAGCGTAACAACTGATTCCAGGCCATATTTAACCCCGATACTTTTACCTGGAGATGTAGTTGTGTCAAACCTCGCATTTGCAATGTTCGATCCGCCGATATGGATATTAGCACTTCTGATGTCCCGCCTGCACTTTGTCTGGATTCGATCTGTCTGTGGACAATTGGAAACGCGAATTCGCTACTCCAATACTCTCGGTTGGAACACTTTCCCTGTCCCAATACTTACCGAGCAAAATAAAACAGACCTTGTTGCCTGCACAAAAAATATCCTACTGGCCAGAGAGGCGCATTTCCCGGCTACTATCTACGATCTATATGACCCAGAAAACATGCCGGACAACCTGCGCCGGGCTCACGAGCGTAACGATGAAGTATTGGAACGCATTTACGTTGGTCGGCGCTTCAAAAATGACACGGAACGATTGGAAAAGTTGTTTGATCTTTATACCAAAATGACTGCAGCACAGAGCAAAAACTCTCAGAAAAAACAATAAGGGCAAAAAAATGACCGAGCAAGCTGAAAATCCGACCAACGCATATACCGTGCCATCGGTTTCGATCACGACGGAATGTACAGGCTTTTCCAACAAATCCAACGAGCTGGGTATGCGCGCCATGCAGGAGCGCGCGTACGCAAAGCGCGGCGAGCAATATCTGCTGATTAAGTCACCCCCAGCATCAGGTAAATCTCGTGCTCTGATGTTCATAGCCTTGGACAAACTCAACAACCAGGGCTTGCAGCAAGCGATCATCGTAGTGCCCG
>JBOIGK010000836.1:0-1824 GCA_050742695.1 Advenella sp.
GACCTACGCGCCGGATGCCAGCGAAACAGGACGTCGTGACTGGACCTTCTCCATGCACACCCCCTACGGCTACTGATTGCGCAGTGCGTCACCATTCGAAGGTACAATGAGCGGATTGTTCATTCAACCCGACTCAAGACGCACAAGCCATGGATCGCTTCACCCAACTGGAAAGTTTTGTCGCAGTTGCTACACTTGGCACTCTGTCGGCTGCCGCCAAGCAGCATGGCATCGCCCCTGCCATGATGGGGCGGCGTATCGATGCGCTGGAAGAGCGCCTTGGGGTGAAATTGCTGATTCGTTCCACCCGCAAGCTAACCCTTACGCCTGAAGGCCACGCCTTTGTCGAAGAAGCCCAGCGCATCCTCAAGGATCTGGCGGAAACCGAGAGCCAGATTACGCAAGGCAAGGTAAAAATTGCCGGCCCCTTACGGCTGACCGCGCCTGCCGGTTTCGGGCGACAGCATGTGGCGCCGCACATACCGGATTTTTGCCACCGCCATCCCGACATCCGCGTCACACTGGATCTGACCGACAGAATCATCGACATGTTCGAAGAACAATATGACTGCGCCATCCGCATCGGTGACCTGCCAGACTCCCAACTGATTGCATTAAAGCTGGCCGAAAACCGTCGGGTCGTGGTCGCCTCGCCTGCCTATCTGAAACGGCACGGCACACCCAAGACACCGGCTGATCTGGTCAAACATGAATGTCTTTCGTTCGGCCCGCAAGGCAGTCAGAGCAAGGGATGGCTGTTCCGCGAAAAAGGTAGCACGCGCGCCTTCAAACCAGCCGGTCGCCTGGCATGCTCAGATGGCAGTGTCCTGCACGAATGGGCATTGCACGGCTTTGGCCTGTCGTGGCGGTCCTTGTGGGAAGTACAGGCCGACCTGAATGCCGGTCGCCTTGTCACGGTTCTTGACGATTATGCAACCTCGCCCAACGGGATCTATGCCGTATTGCCAAACCGCAAGCACCTGCCCCAGCGCACCCGCAGCTTTATCGATATGCTCAAGCAGCACTACGCTTCAGACGGTTACTGGGATGCAATACACACGCCGCCGGCAGCGGCACTCTGAACAGGCGGGCGCAAACAATGCGCCCGTTCTTTATTTACCTTCAGCCAATACATCCTGCGGCAAATCGGTCGCATGATATTTTTTGAAGATGGTATTTAACTGGCCATTCTTCAGATTCTGGCGGATCAGTTCATTGATTTTTTCTTTCAACTCTGGGTTGTTGCGGGCGACGCCGATACCCATTTTCGAGGTCGACATCACAACCTTGATATCCAGGGCCTTGGCCGGATCCTTTTTATTGAGCGCGGCAATAATGGAAGGCGCAGTCGAAAAAATATTCGCCTGTCCGCTGGTTATCGCAGTAATGGCTGTCGCATCGTTCTCAAAACGAACAATATTGGTTCCCGGTGGCGCCAGCTTGGTGACGTTCTGATCATTGGTGGTGCCCCTGGCAGTGACCACTGTTTTTCCTGCCAGATCCTGCATCTGCTTGATGGGTGCATCCTTGGGCGCCCCTATCACGGACTGGATCACAGCATAGGGTATTGAGAAATCAATCACCTTTGCCCGCTCCGGCGTGATCGACAAACTTGAAATCACGATATCGGCCTTGTTGGTAAGCAGAAATGGAATACGGTTGGCCTGGGTGGTCGGGACAATTTGCAGGGTCACGCCCAGGTCCTTTGCCAGCAGATTGGCCGTTTCAACGTCCGAACCCACTTCCTTCATGGTTTCATTTTTCATACCATAAGGGGGCGCACTCAGATCGATGGCGACCCGCAGCACCTTTTGCTGCATAATC
>JBOIGK010000837.1:0-3248 GCA_050742695.1 Advenella sp.
GGCAGACCTTTTCCGACACTCGCAAGCGTGAAATACTGCGCCTGTGTACTCAGCGCAGACACAAGCTGATTCTGGAAACACTGGCGGCACGAGCGCAAGCCGCCAGCGGTCGTGCCACAGACAGCCAGACCGATATCGAAGAGGATGAACCGCGCCTGCCCGGCACCTGAGGCATGTATCCTAACCGGCCTTGCCTCCCCTGCCTTGCCCACGGGAGGGAGGTGCGCGGACTCTGGCACGACGCTAAAATGGGTGGCGCAACTGTTTGCTTTGCTCACCGGCCCGTCGTACCACGCCTCGGCTTTCGCTAGGCGGTCGTATTGCCGGTCTCTGCCGCGGCATCATTGCCCGGGAACTGCGCCATATCCATCCACATGATTTCCCAGATATGACCATCCAGGTCGTTTATGCTGCGGCCATACATGAACCCATGTTCTTGTGGTTCGCGCGCTTCTGTTGCGCCTAACGACAGCGCACGCTCAGTCAGGCTATCGACTTCTTCTCGTGAAGCACGGCTGATGCATAGCAACACTTCGCTGCTTTTGTGCGCGTCGGCAATGGGCTTGGGCGTGAAGTCGGAAAAGCGCTTCTGTTGAAGAAACATCACGCTTGCCATCGGACTGATTTGCATGCACAGCGCGTTTTCATCACAGAACATGGCGTTAAAGGTAAAGCCCAGGCCCGAGAAAAATGTTTTGGTCGCTTCAACCGAGCTGACCGGCAGATTGACATAAAGCAGGGTTGGATTGTCGGTATTCATTGTGAACTCCAGTAGGATTATTGAGGTGATTTGCTGCCAAAGTAATTCAAATACCAGATCTTGCCGAACCTGTCGGTGAGCGCCGCGAACAAATCTGCCCATGGTGCCGGCCCGGGCGGCACGGTAATGATGCCGCCGCCGGCGAGAATTTCGATGCACCGGCGCAGACTGTCTTCACTGTCAAGGCTCACGCCGAAGCCGAAATCGTTGCCTGGCCGATAGCCTGCTGGACCGCTCATGTCGGTTCCCAGAATCATAAAGTCCTGGTTGACCAGATGTCCATGCATGATTGCCTGGGGGCGGAGCACCGCGGCCGTGCAATCGGACCCGGAAGGCATGGGCGGGTTGTCGGCCACGGTCTGGAACTTGAGTTCGCCTCCGAAGCAGGCATGGTACAGCGTCAGCGCCTGGCGACACTGACCATCGAAATTCAGATACGGCGATAACGTGACGCGCATGGGTGCCTCCGGTAGGCTGTCATTGACATGTTGACACTATAGTGGCGCGGCATGCAATTTGAGAAGTGCAGATAACGGCAATTGAACGGGTTGATTGCGACATCGTTCTGCCGTATAGTGAGCGCGTGTCCGGTCGTGTTCGCTACCGGAAATCCGCAAGCGGAGTGTGCCATGAAGCAGATTGTTTTTCTTGTACCCCAAGGCGTCAATCTTGCCGGCCTGGAACAGGCCAGGCTGGGGCTTGCCGAAGCCTGCAGCTATCGCAAGCAGCAAAACCTGCCCATGCCATTCGAGGTATCGCTGGCGGGTGCGCAAAGCGATATACGCGCCGGTAACGGGCATTAC
The DNA here is from genome assembly GCA_050742695.1 of Advenella sp. Classification (GTDB taxonomy): domain Bacteria; phylum Pseudomonadota; class Gammaproteobacteria; order Burkholderiales; family Burkholderiaceae_B; genus Advenella. Next base: position 1,564 of record JBOIGK010000837.1, read on the forward strand.
ACCATCCATCCGGACCATCTGTTGCCGGATATCCCGCAAGCGGATCTGTACATTGTCCCGCCGACCGCACCATCGCCGGCAGCGTTAAGTGAAAATGCCGCCTTGATCGGCTGGATCGCCGCCAAATTTGCGCAAGGCGCGCCGGTAGCCAGCCTGTGCATGGGCAGTTCCCTACTGGCGGCGGCTGGTATTTTGGACGGGTTGCGGGCGGTTACACACTGGCAGGCGCTGGAGGCCATGCAACAGGTCTTTCCCAGGGTGCGCTGGAATGCCGAGAAAACCATGGATTTTGATGGGGGCATCTTTACCAGCGGCGGCGCCATTTCGGCCAGCCGTCTGATCCTGCACCTGATCGAAATGCATTCGGATCGGGCCACCGCCATCTATTGCGCCAAGGTATTCCAGCTCGATTATGAACGCCATTCGCAGTTGCCCTTTTCCATTTTCAATGGCTGGAAAGCGCATGGCGACTCAAGCATTACCCCCGTGCAATCCTTTCTGGAACGGCATTACTCCGAAAAAATTACAGTCGAACAATTGTGCGATTCTTTCGCCATGGGGCGACGAACCCTGGAGCGCCGTTTTCGCAAGGCTACCGGGCAATCGGTATTGGAATATCAACAGCGCGTTCGGGTGGAAGCGGCCAAGCGGCAGCTTGAAATGACCAGCAGTACGATTTCAGATGTGATGTACGGAGTGGGCTACAACGACGCCAAGGCATTTCGCGATACCTTTCGCAAATATAGCGGCTTATCGCCGCTGGCCTATCGCGAACGGTACCAGTAGCACGCGGGCGGGGCCAGACCTGACAGGCTGTGACACGGGCAGTCAATAGCGCCAACCGTCGTCATCTGCGCGGCGCCATCGTCAGGCCATATCGCTTTCGCAGGTATTGCTATCGCTTATCGCCGGCTCTGGAAGTGCTCCCTCCGAGGGCTTCATGACAACAAGCTCAAGCGTGACCTGCCGCCCCCCGACAGGGCGGGGGAATGCCCTGGCAAACTCAATAAATGGCGCCGACGCGCGCCAGTTTGCCGATTTCTTCGATGGCATGCATACCTGTTTGCACCTGGTTCTCAGACAGTGACTTGCCGTATTGCGCGAGCCCTCGAACCTTGGCGCGAATTTCCTCGCGTGACAGGGTATTGCCCGGATCGCCCTTGGGTTCATCGACCCGGCCCTGCAGCGTGCGACCGTCCTGGGTCACGACCGATACCTTGCCGATCCAGCGCTGTGGATAGGCGGTATCGACTTCTTCGTCCAGTTCCATGGTGACCCGGTCACGAAAATCCGCGACGGCCTGGTCGTTAAGCGCGGCGTCAAACTCGGGCATGCCGGCGCGCTGACGCAGGGCGATCAGCGCCAGCACCGTACCCATGGAAAATTTGGACTGGTGTACGGTCTCGGGGCGGGTTACCGCGCCCAGGACGTCGATGGCACCCTGATGCACGTGCGTAATCACACGGCTGATATCAGCGGCGGCCAGTCCATTGTCCTGCATGACCCGGGCCAGCGCATCGGCGGCAGGATGCGTATGACGGCAAGACGCGTGGTACTTGAATGAGGTTTCCGCCAGGGCCCAGCGTGAGCCCAGTCGGTCGATCAGGCGGGCCGGATCGGCATCGCTGGACATGCCTGCGCCCATGCCCTGTGCGCCTTCGAGAATCTGTTTGGCGCCGGTAAAC
>JBOIGK010000838.1:0-5976 GCA_050742695.1 Advenella sp.
GATTAAGAAGATGCGTTCCGACCGCTATCAGATAGGTGTAGCCGTCAGGTGCTGCACGTGCAACCATATTGGTGCCAATAATGCCATCGGCGCCTGGCCTGTTCTCTACAATCACGGTCTGCCCCAATCGCTGGGAAAGCTTGTCGGATAATTTGCGGGCAAGGTAGTCGGAACCGCCGCCTGCGCCATAAGGCACAATAATACGAATTGGCTTGCTGGGAAACTTCTCTGCCTGGGCGGTTGCAGTAACGCCTGTCAGGGCCACAGAAGCGACCGTGGCAACAGCGATGAGCAATTTATTGAATGGCCACACTTTCATTTTTCCTTGTCTCCAATGTCATTTATGTATTTTTGGATATACGACTGCCTGCCCCGTCATGACAATAAGGCACTGGGGAATTGAGCAGGGTTATTACAATTGAACAACTGAAATTACAGATATGATCATGATCAAAACATCGTTGCCCATTTCAGACTGACAAGGGCGCCATCAACTTTGCCTGAGAAACATAATCAAGATAGTGGCTTACTGCGTTTTCCAAAGCAGTCTTGTCCCGGTCTTTCAGGGCAGCCAGCATCTTCCACCTTAGCGGATCGAGCTCTGGACGGTAGAGCGCGCCCACCTTGTCGGACTTGTGATATTCGTTAACGCTCAGTTGCAATAGCGTGGTCAGTGATTGGGCCACCACTGCTATGACCTCGTTATGTGCCGCTGTGGCGATCTGGTCGAAAAAGCGGATGGCCAACCGGGCTCGCTGCAGCATATCACCGGCATCAATCTGGTCCTGCATTTGCTGCAATGTAAGTTCAATGGCAGAAAAATCCTCGTTTGCTGCATTGGTGCAGGCAAGCCGGGCCATGCCGATGTATACCAGCCGTCTTGCCTCGAGTAACTTGGCCGGTCCGATCGCCCCTCTTGCGGCAAGTTCTCGCAAGGATTGGGTCACCATCATGTACGCGCCTTTGCAAAACACCAACGGGTCGTCTTCACGCACCCGTTCAAAGCGCTCTACCCGTCCGATAAAGATGATGTGATCACCGGCGTCATGCTGTTGATGCATGCTGCAGTGAAACCGGGCAACACAATCGTTAATCAACGGCACACCTGCATACCCGCTGCCAAATGTCATCCCCTCGAACTTATCGGTAATGGCCGAGGTCGCAAACCGTCCGGACAGCGCGCCCTGATCGCCAGCCAGGACGTTAATTGCAAACGCCCCGGTATTGCGAAAGACATTGATCGAACCGCTTTTCTTGCGCAGGCTCCACAACACCAGAGGCGGATCCAAAGACACGGAGCTAAATGAATTACAGGTCAATCCGCAAGCTTTACCCTGCCCATCAAGCGTGGAAATAATGGCCACCCCTGTAGGAAAGCACCCCAGGGCATGGCGAAATTCCTTATGATCAAATTCCGTTACTTGCGCCGACTGCGCATCAGGCGCGCCTGCCTGGGCTTTGGATGTAGATTCGTAAGCATTCAAACCAATATCTCCTGTGATGCATGTACAGACAGATTCAGTCTATAGCGCACACCACTGGAGAACAATTTCTAATTATTAATACATTTATAAGCCATATGAAATAATCATCCGGCTCTCATTTGGCCCCGGATGGGGGACCAAGCGTAGCAGCAAAATCTTCTCTCAGTTGATCGCAAAAGTGCTGGGCAGTAATGGTGGGCATATGTTTTCGGGAAAGCAAAATGCCGAAACAACGTGTCAGATGCAACTCCGGCAACGATAGAAGGGTGCGCGGACGCTGTACATTGGTTTGCGCCATTGAGCGGGGCAACAACGCAACGCCGTGGCCCGAGTCCAGCATCGCAAGCAGTGTTGTCAAATTTGTCAGGCGCGGCGCGAACTGACCACTCAGTCCCTGTTCACGCATGGCGTTGGCAATTTGGCTTTGAATGCGATCGTACTGCTGCAGCAACAGTAAGGGGTACCCACTAAGTGAGGCCAGCGTCGCCGATTGTGATGAGGCCAGCGGATGGCCCGTCGGAACCACAACCACCATCTCGTCCTCTCCCAGGGGCTCAAAAGTAAACATGGCTGGATCGCCTTCAAACGCCACCACCCCCAGATCCGCCTCTGCGCTATGGACAGCAGCGAGGATCTGGTCATGCTGCATGTCTCTGATATGTACATCTACCTGGGCATGGCGGCGGATAAATTGCTGAATGATCGACGGCAGCGATTGCGCTGCGATAATAGGCGATGCCGCCACGACCAGGCGTCGCTTGCCCTGCTCTGCTTCGGTTTGAAAATCGTCCAGCAGATTGCGCAAATCGTGTAGAGCGATGCTGGCCTTTTCATAGAGTTTTTTTCCGGCTTCAGTGGGCTCCATGCGCCGCGTCGTGCGTGTGAGCAGCCGTGTGTGTAAAACGGCTTCTAATCGCTGGACCCGTTGCGTCACCGCCGGCTGAGAGATATGCAATCTGGTTGCCGCAGCATTGAAACTGCCACAATCGACAACGGCCAGGAAGGTCTCCAGCTCCAGCAGGTCAAAGCGCAAAGTGCTGGGCCGGTTTGATTTGCTTGCAGTCATCATGTTACGACCCTTTTGGCTGCCAATAACCGGTTATCGGCAGCACACACCGACAGTGGGACACGGCAGCCTTGCCGACCGGCATAATGCGAATACCACATGTTGTCTCCGAACCACCTGTCATATGAAATGAATGATTTTTATACAGTATAGGTGAATATATAACGAACCATTCTGTTACCAGCCGATAGTCAGAGTGATATCCACCCCCGCCCTAGGCACCAGCCAAACAAGACCGTGCACACCATGACGGTCCCTGCAATTGCATTTGTGAAGCATAGCCCGCTACCCAAAAAGTGAGATATCGCTCCCTGCAATCTTCCTGTTTATATTCAACTTGTATTGTCATCAGTACATGTATATGATTTAATACGTTCTTTACATGCATACAATCAGAGGAGACTTTGCATGCACCAATCCTATTTACGTGCTGGCCTGCTCGCCGTCATCCTTGGCTGCACCACCGGCTTTGCCGCCTACGCAGCAGACAAACCGCCTCTTAAACTGGTCGTGGGCGCAACGCCTGGAGGCACCACCGACCGCGTAGCTCGCGGGATTGCCCAGGAAATGAGCGGAATCCTTGGACAAACCGTGATTGTCGAGAACCGACCGGGCGCTGGCGGCAATATCGCCGCCGATGCGGTTGCCCGCGCGCCCAAGGATGGCAATACGCTTTTGATCAGCTTTACCAGTTTTACGGTCAATGCCACGCTTTACAAAAAGCTGCCATTCGATCCGGAAAAGGATTTCACGCCCATTACCATGCTCGCCGAAGTGCCCAGCGTACTGATCGCCCGCAAAAACTTCCCGGCATCGGATGTGGCTTCACTGATCGACATGGCCAAAAAAGAGCCGGGTAAATACTCTTTTGCGATAGGCGGCATGGGCTCTTCCCTGCATATGGCCACGGCCAGCTTCGAGATGGGTGCCAAGATCAAAGGCCTGACCGTACCGTACAAAGGCACCTCGCCCGCCATACAGGATGTAGTAGGTGAACAGGTGGATCTGATGTTTGCCAGTGCTGTCAACGTCATGCCGCTGGCTGGCGGCGATCGCATCAAGATTCTCGGCGTCACCAGCCTCGAGCCCATGAAACAGTTCCCGTCAGCACCACCTATTGGCGACACCGTCAAAGGATTTTCGTCCAAAGCCTGGTTCGGGATGTTCGGGCCGGCCGGCATGTCCAAAGAGCGCCTGGCGCAGTTGAACAAGGCCGCAGTAGAAGGTGCGCAGCACGAGAACTTTGTGAAAATGATTGAGCCCGAAGGCGGCACCGTGGTCACCAGCACGCCAGAGGAATTTGCCCGGTTTGTGTCCGAGGACATTAAACGCTACGCCGACGTCGTAAAATTCACTGGAGTAACTGCTGACTAACTGCCCCTATGATTGATAATCCCACGCCTCGCTACTACAAAATATACCGCCTGCTCAAGCAGGCGATAGAAAATGGCCAGTATGACCATCAGGAGGCGATGCCGGGAGAAAACGTGCTGGCAGAGACCTACCAGGTGTCGCGCCTGACCATCCGTCGCTCCCTGGACCTTCTGCAAAGCGAAGGCCTGGTAGAGCGACGCCAGGGTTCAGGAACCTTTCCCCTGGCCCGCAATGTTGCCACGCAGCCTCTGTCGGCAGATATCAACAAGCTGGTAGCACATTTGAATAAAATGGGCTCGGGCACCCAGGTGCGCCTGCTCAGTTTTGAATACGAAACCGCCAGTCAAATGGCCGCGCACCAACTGGAATTGCCTGCCAGCAGCAAAGTGCAAAAAGCCATCCGCGTTCGCTATCACGACGACAAGCCCTTTTCTTATCTGATCACCTACGTGCCCGAGGATATCGGGCGACGCTATACCAAAGACGATATGACGCAGCAGCCCTTGCAGGCGCTCTTGAAAGGATTGGGTATCAAGCTTGGCTCGGCGGAACAGGCCTTTACCGCCACGGCGGCCGACGCCCACCACGCCGATGCACTGGATGTGGGTATCTCGTCACCCCTGCTATGCATCAAACGGTTAACCCGCGACACACAGGGGCGCCCGATAGAATATCTGATTGCTGTCTACAACCCGGAACGCTTCGAGTATCGCATGGCGCTATCGAATAAGCGCTCCAAAGGAATCGACGGCTGGATTGTGAACGACACACAGGCATAGCCGGGTTATCGACGCCCCTTTATGCGCACTGCTTTCGTATAAATGCGCGCCACCTCGTACTTTTATTGCTTATTCGTAACGCGCAGCCTGCTCCAGCAATGACGGTGTACCAATCAAATCGTTAAGCTGATCAAAGTTGAGCATCGCGTCAACCGTCCCGGCGGTCGAACCGTTCTCGTATAACTGGCCATAGAAGTGCCCAAGCGCATGTGCGATCGCGCGCGCAGCAGCGCCAGGAAAAATCACGATACTAAAGCCGATTTTGCCCAGGTCGCTCGCCGAATGAATGGGCGTCATGCCTCCTTCTACCATATTTGCCAGCAATGGCACGCGCCCGTTAAACCGCGCGCAGGTCCGGCTCATCTGTTCATCGGTGCGCACCGCTTCAATGAAAAGGACGTCCGCACCACATTCCAGATAGGCTTCAGCCCGTTCCAGCGCTGCGTCCAGCCCCTCTACTGCCACAGCATCGGTTCTGGCCAGAATTAACGTTTCATCGCTGTGGCGCGCATCCAGCGCAGCCTTGAGCTTGCCACACATTTCGGAAACAGGAATCACCGATTTTCCTGCCAGATGACCGCAACGCTTCGGGAATGTCTGGTCTTCCAGCTGAATCATGGATGCGCCGGCCTTCTCGAAACCCCGTACCGTGCGCATGACATTCATCGCATTGCCAAAACCGGTGTCACCGTCCACAATAATCGGCAAACTGATGCGATCGGCAATGCGCGAGAGCGTCTGCTCCACTTCGGTATAGGTGGTCAGGCCTACGTCGGAGCGGCCCAGCCGGGTGTAGGCAATCGACGCGCCGGAAAGATACACCGCCTGAAAACCGGACTGCTCTGCGATCAGGGCAGACAACGAATCATAAACGCCTGGCACAAGCAGGCAGGACGACGATTTCAGAAGGGATTTGAGTGATTTCATTTGTATTCAAGTGTTCGGTTCTGCCCCGCATGTCGGGCAAGAAAGGTTATTGACGAACGGACACCCGCCAATGCATATCAGAAGAACGAGCGAATCAAGCGGACGAAAACACAGGCCCAGCGAGCGGCGAGCGAAGCCATCACAAGCGTCATAGCGCGTGGTATCAGCGCGACACACAAACGCCGTCTTTGTCACTGTGCGCCAGTTAGTTTGCGTTCCAGCTGGGCCAGCAAACCACCAGCTGCAGCCATCTGAACCAGAAATGGCGGAATCGTCTGACAGGCAAACGTGTGCACCGGCTCGCTGCCGGTCTCTGTATCCGGATAGACGCGCAGTACTGATCGCT
>JBOIGK010000839.1:0-7382 GCA_050742695.1 Advenella sp.
GTTTATTGGAAACCAGCAAAGCGATATGTTCGGACGGGATCATGAAAAATATGCCGCAGAATACGAATGGCTCGTATCATATTGTTACGCCGAGAAAAAGGCAATGAAGGTGAGCGTTGAGCGAAAAATAATTGACGCCGGGTGTCGGTGGCAGGGGAGGTCGATGCACTCGGTGTTGTCCGAATGTCGGCTACGTACTGTCGAGCAAGGGTTTCGCCAATGGCGCCCTTAGTTGTAGCCTCGTTCTGGTTTGATTAATAAATCAACCGCATCTGTACTGCGCTATTTCACTTGTTGTTTGTTCAGTTTGCGGGCAAGGGTGCGGCGATGCATGCCCAGGCGGCGTGCTGTTTCCGAAATATTGAATCCCGTTTCTGCCAATGTTTCGTGAATGCGCTCCCATTCCAGGGTCTTGATAGACGACTGGCGCGCACTGAGCTTGACGTCAGTCATGCCGCCCGAACGCTGAAAGGCGGATTCAATGTCATCTGTATTGGCTGGTTTTGCAAGATAATGACAAGCGCCAAGCTTGATGGCTTCAACGGCGGTGGCGATACTAGCGAACCCGGTTAGTACGACGATCAGCATGTCCGGATTATGGGCATGCAGGTCCTTGACGCAGGCAAGTCCCGAGCCTTCCCCCTTTAGCTTGAGATCAACAACCGCATATCCTGGCGTGCAGTGTTGCAGAACCTCGAGCACGGATTCCTGGCTGTTGGCGGCAACGACATGATACCCGCGACGTTCCAGTGAACGGGTTAGCGTGCGTGCAAACGCTGCATCGTCTTCCACGATCAGTAGATCACCTTTAATGGCATCATTTGTCAATGGTCATCTCCGTTTTCCAGTTTGATGGCCGACAGGGGCAGCAACAGTGTAACTGATGCGCCGCCAGACAGCAGGTTTTGTGCGGTAATGGTGCCCCCCAGGGTGCGGGCAACGTTGACCGAGAGAAACAGACCCAGCCCGCCACCAGGTTTGCCTTTGTTGGAGTTGTATGGCTGTCCCAGGTGGGCCAGCATTTCCGGAGCGAATCCGGGACCGGCATCCATGACAGTCAGAACCAGGAGATCTTCTTCACGTGTGACTTGCACACGCAGCCAGTCGGGCGAAGCTTCCAGCGCGTTGTCCAGGACATTGCCTATCATCTGTTGCAATGCAGAGTCTGAGACAATGCGCATGTCCGGGCCAAAATGATTTTCATAAAGCATTTGTTTGGGCTGGCGCAGCGTGCGCCATTGCTCCAGCACTTGATCAAGAAACTGATGCACGGTGGTTTCGGTTGGAGAGTCACCGCGTGTCTTGCCGGCTGAGACCAGAATGCCGGTCACGATTGCCTTACAGCGCATGACCTGGGTCTGCATTTCATCGATTTCCTGCAGCAATTCCGGCGTTTTGGTAAAGGGTAACATATGCTGCCAGTCGCCCAGAATGACAGCCATCGTAGACAGCGGCGTGCCCAATTCGTGCGCCGCACCGGATGCCAGCAGACCCATGCGGACAATATGTTCTTCTTCTGCAGCAGCCTGGCGCATGGCAGCCAGGTGGATATCGCGCATTCGCAGGTTCCGGCTGATCCGAGTCATGAACACCATGATCAGGGCGGCATTGAGCGTGAAGCATACCAGCATGCCCAGGACGTATAGGCTGTTCAGGCCCTGCTCATGGGCAGGTTGCAGGATCAGCGTTTGCTTGGACAGGGCAAGCCAGGCAAAGCAGACACTGGTGATGCCCACCATTATCCACGTGCTGCGGGGCGTTAGCAGAACCGCTGCCAGAGTGAGCTGCAGCAAGTACAGAAAAATGAACGGATTGCTTGCGCCGCCGCTAAAGTGCAACTGAGCAGTGAGTATGCCTACATCGGCCAGCAATGCGACGAAAAGCTGGGTGTTGCTGACGGGATTGCCAGCACGAAGGAACAGCATGCTGCCCACGTTGAACAGTACCAGTAGCAATACCAGGGCCAGCATGGCATTGAGCGGCAGTGCAAGATTCAGGACAAACTGTGCCACCAGGATTGTCATGACTTGACCCAGCACGGCAATCCAGCGCAATTGGATCAATTGCAGCATATTCTGGCGGCCGGTGGCATTGCCATCATCGAGCCTGTCCGGATCGGTTGCCTGCAGGAAGGTGGTCCGATTCAGGGACGGTTGATTGCGAAAAGGGTCCAATTCAGATGCCTTGGGGTCGTCGCCATGGTTCATGGTGGAAAACTGCGCGTCATTTTCCCGGCTTGCGCATGCGATATTCTTCACGCCAAACATAGCACACGGCGAGGATGACCAGTATGGCCAGAGCAAACCAGGTGATGGCATACATTAAATGGTTATTACTGAATGATACTACCGTCAGGCCAGCCACAGGCAGATGTTTGTCGGCAATATGCAACTGACCCGAGGCGCTCGGAGCGCTCGCCAACGTCTGTTCGCTGCTATTGGATGGCGTGGTCGGCGAACCGCCCGGAAAAATGCTGGCGCCGGGGCCATCGGCATCGACGAAATAGGGCGCCAGCTGGTTGAGTCCACGGCTTTGCCCAATTTGCTGCACGTCTCTGGAAAACCAGCGATTTTCTTGCGGCTGGTTGTCTCGCAGAAAACCGCCACGCGGCTCGGTCAAGCGTATCAGGCCCGTCAGCGTGACCTCACCTGTCGGCTCATGCCTGTAGCGCCAGGGGCCGTTCTTTTGTGCCTGCGGAACGAAGCCTCGGTTGACAAGGACAATGCTCTGATCACCAAGACGCAGGGGAGTCATGACCCAATAACCTGTGCCAAGAACGGTTGACGCTTGCACCAGCGCAGATTGCTCATGCAGGTAGGTACCACGCAGCCTGACACGGCGATATTCATCGCGGGACGCCGACATGGTGTTCCAGTCGCTGCGATCAAGAGGTGCAACGGCGGGGGCATGAATACGTTGCGCCACCCGCTCCATTAGATCCAGTTTCCAGGCACGCCGTTCCACTTGCCAGATACCGAGCGCACAAAAGCCGACGAAAGTCATGATGGCAATCAGTAGCCAGACCAGGCGTACCCAGGTCCGTTTCGGACGATGGGAATCAGGTCGGGCGAGGGAAGAAGAAAAAGGGGCGTTGACGATGGTCTCCTGCTAGGCGCCCAGGCATTACCGAGCTACATTGATCGGCTTGCCTGGGTGCGGTCCATGAGAAGCATGGATCAGAGCATGTCTTTCATGTCGTGAATCATATTGGGCATCATGTTGGTGTTCAGATGGTACATGACCCACAGGGAGCCAGCCAGCGCGATGACCACGATGATGACCGTGAAGATCATGGCCAGCATGCTCCAGCCACCTTCGGCGCGCGTGTTCATGTGCAAGAAGTAAACCACATGCACACACATTTGTATGGCGCCCAGTACCAGGATGACCAAGGCCGTTACGCCAGATTTTTCGAACACATTGCCCATGACAAGCCAGAAGGCAAGAACGGTCAGGATGACAGACAGGACGAAGCCAGTCATATAGCCGCGAAATGAGATTTCGCCGTGTCCGTCACCATCGTGATGATCGTCGTGTGGGTTGGTGTGTTGATGCGCAGTATCGGAAGGTGTTGTCATGGCAGGACCCCCATCAGGTAGACAAAGGTGAATACGGCGATCCAGATAACATCCAGGAAATGCCAGAACATCGATAGACACATCAGGCGTCGCCGGTTCTCAGGAATCAGGCCGTGCTTTTTCAATTGAAACAGGAGCGTGACCAGCCAGATGACCCCAAAGGTAACGTGCAGGCCATGGGTGCCAACCAAGGTAAAGAAGGACGACAGGAATGCGCTACGCTGGGGGACAGCATTCATATGAATCAGGTGAGCAAATTCGTACAGTTCCAGTCCCAGGAACGTGAGCCCGAAAAGGCCGGTAATGCCCAGCCAGATCATGGCGGGACGCAGCCGATTGCGCTGAACTTCCAGCATGCAGAACCCGTAGGTAATGGAAGACAGCAACAGCATGGCTGTATTGACGGCGACCAGTTGCAGATCAAACAGGTCTGCCCCGGATGGGCCTGCCGCATAATTGCGGCCCACTACGCCATGCACGGCGAACAGGCAGGCAAAGATCAGACAGTCGCTCATCAGATAGATCCAGAACCCCAGCGCGGTTCCGTTCTGTGGATGGTGCTCTTGCTTGAGGTAGAAATCAAGTGGCGCAGCGGCCGCTACCTGACGGGGGGAAATGGTGGTGGTATCAGACATGGTTGGCTAGCAAACGAGTACGTTCGGCTTCGGTACGGGCAACGTCTTCTGCACGAATGTAATAATCGCGCTTGTAGTTGAACGTATGGTAAATGGTGCCGCCAATGATGGCGACAAATATCAGGGCGCAGACAAGCCACATGTGCCAGACCAGCGCGAATCCGAGCAATGTGCATAGACCGGCGATGATAATGCCGGCACCGGTATTGGCGGGCATGTGGATTGGCAGGAAACCGCTTTGCGGACGCTGGGCATTGTGTTGTTTCATGTGTGCCCAGGCATCACCGTCATGCACTTGTGGAGTGAAAGCGAAGTTGTAGGACGGGGGAGGTGACGAAGTTGACCACTCCAGTGTGCGTCCATTCCAGGGATCACCGGTAATATCGCGCAACGAATCACGCTTGCGATAGCTCACGACCAGTTGGATCAGGAAGCTGGCAATACCCAACGCAATGACGAAAGCGCCGGCTGCAGCGATCTGGAACCAGATCTGCAAGGATTGATCCTCGAAGTGGTTCAGGCGGCGGGTAACGCCCATGAAGCCCAGCACATACAGCGGCATGAAAGCCATGTAGAAGCCAATCAGCCAGCACCAGAACGAGCACTTGCCCCAGAAAGGATCCAGCTTATAACCGAATGCTTTGGGGAACCAGTATGTGATCGCGGCAAACAGGCCGAATAACACGCCCCCAATAATGACATTGTGAAAGTGTGCAATCAGAAAGAGGCTATTGTGCAGGACAAAGTCGGCCGACGGGATGGCCAGCATCACGCCTGTCATACCGCCGATGACGAACGTCACCATGAAGCCAAGCGTCCACATCATGGGAACATCAAAGCGGATCCGGCCACGATACATGGTGAACAGCCAGTTAAAGAGCTTGGCGCCGGTAGGGATCGAAATGATCATGGTGGCAATGCCGAAGAAGGAATTGACACTGGCGCCTGAGCCCATGGTGAAAAAGTGATGCAGCCAGACCAGGTAGGACAGAATCGTGATCACGACTGTGGCGTACACCATGGATGCGTAGCCGAACAGGCGTTTGCCGCTATAAGTGGAAACAATTTCGGAGAACACGCCGAATAATGGAAGAATCAGGATATAGACCTCAGGGTGACCCCAGATCCAGATCAGATTCACATACATCATGGGGTTGCCGCCCAAATCGTTTGTAAAGAAATTGGTGCCCACGTAGCGATCCAGCGTGAGCAGGGCCAGAACGGCAGTCAGAACGGGGAATGACGCCACGATCAGCGTGTTGGTACACAGCGATGTCCAGGTAAATACCGGCATTTTCATCATGCCCATGCCGGGAGCCCGCATCTTGATGATCGTCACGATCAGGTTGATGCCTGACAGGGTGGTACCGATCCCCGCAACCTGCAATGCCCATATGTAGTAATCCATGCCGACACTGGGGCTGTGTTCTATGCCGGACAGCGGGGGATAGGCCAGCCATCCGGTAGTCGAGAATTCACCAATGAACAGGGAAATCATCACCAGCACGGCACCACCGGTGGTCATCCAGAAACTGAAGTTGTTCAGGAACGGAAATGCGACATCCCGTGCGCCGATCTGCAGCGGGACGATGTAGTTCATCAGGCCTGTCACCAGGGGCATGGCCACGAAGAAGATCATGATCACGCCATGTGCGGTGAAGATCTGATCGTAATGATGGGGCGGCAGATAGCCTGTGGAATCGCCAAATGCAATTGCCTGCTGGATCCGCATCATGATGGCATCGGAAAAACCGCGCAGCAGCATGATCAGGCCCAGGATCATGTACATGATGCCGATTTTCTTGTGATCGATGCTGGTAAACCATTCGAGCCAAAGGTAGCGCCACAGCTTGAAATAGCTAACTGCGGCAATTAGTACGACACCACCAAGTAACACGGCGGCGAAGGTGGCGATCAGGATAGGTTCGTGGAAGGGTATAGCATCCCAACCGAGGCGACCTAGAATAAGAGAATGCAGATCCATGGGCTCAAATTATCGAAAATAGAGTGACGGCCAATATGGCTGGCCGGGACATTGCTTATGAGAGGACACAGCCTCAGGGCGACGCGTTCATCAGTTTAAGCGAGGAAAAGGCGGGATCTGTGGTAGTGCAGAAACCACTTACGTAAGTCCGCTGCCTGACGTTCTCCAGGCCAAGGTTGATCCGGGTGGTGTTATCCAGTTCCGCCATGTTGTATATGCCAGGCACGCCCAATCCTCCCTGCGCATCAATGGCCATTATGTCGCGCATGCACATGCGGTTTGGCTCGACGCAGCGATTCAGGATGGCGTCATACAGTCCGGGCGCCACGTTGGCATAATGCCGTACCGGTTCGCGCTCGCTCGGCACTTCCAACTGCAGGTAAGCCACGCGGCTGAGCTCGGTCTGGCTTTGTTTGACTGTTTTTACCCATGCGTCAAAGTCTTCCGTATTCAGTCCATGGAATTTGAACCGCATACCCGAAAAACCGGCACCACTGTAATTGGAGGAGAAGCCCTCGTAGACGCCTTCCTTGTTGATGATTGCATGCAATTGCGTCTCCATGCCGGCCATGGTGTAGATCTGGCCTGCCAGCGCGGGAATAAAGAAGGAGTTCATGACGCTGGAAGAGGTCAGCCGGAACGCAATAGGGCGGTCGACAGGAGCAGCCAGCTCATTGACGGTCGCAATGCCGTACTCCGGGTAGAAAAATAGCCATTTCCAGTCCAGGGCGACGACCTGCACCATTAAAGGCTGGACGTTCGCAGGAAGCGCACGCTGTGCATCAATACGCTCAAGCGGGCGGTAGGGATCCAGCTTGTGCGTGCTGACCCAGGTCACGGCGCCCAGTGCAATAATGATCAGCAGGGGGACCAGCCAGATGACGAGTTCAATGAGCGTTGAATGATTCCACTCTGGCGCGTACGTTGCCTTGGTGTTGGACGCACGGTAGCGCCAGGCAAAGAACAATGTCAGGAAAATGACAGGCACGATCACAATCAGCATTAGTGCAACTGAAATATAGATCAGATTGCGCTGCTGCAGCGCGATATCGCCGGAAGGAGAGAGCAGGACAGCGTTGCACCCCGTAAGAATGGGTGCAAGTGCCAATAGGGCCAGGAATCGGAAGGTCTTGGATTGAAGCATGCCAAAAAGTTACCAGCATAGAGCCGTAGAAAAATATAGCA
>JBOIGK010000840.1:0-4292 GCA_050742695.1 Advenella sp.
GTGACAGTGACAATCACTACCAAGATTGGCGACAAGACACTGTATCTGGTCGAAGGCACGCAAGCAGGTATTTTTGAAATTGCCAATGTACCTGAAGAACAGTTCGAGCCACTCATCGGCATTGTCTGCCCGACCATGCTATTTCCTTACCTGCGCGCCAACGTAGCGGATGCCATCAATCGCACCTCGCTGCCTCCGCTGCATCTGGCCGAAGTGAACTTTCAGGCATTGTATGAGCAACGCGCACAGGAAGCGCAAAGCCAGGCTGGCGGCAATGGCGCGCCAGACAGCGGTTCAGGCATCTACGTACCTCCCGGTACAACACGTCAATAAACGCTCATGACGCCTGCGCCCTCGCCGTTGTCATTGCGCGTGCTCGTTCTCGGAGCAGGCAGTTGGGGCACAGCGCTGGCGCATGCCGCATGCAATAATGCCCAGACCATGGTCTGGGCGCGTGACCCGGAAACGGCTCGACACATCAATCAGCAGCATCGCAATCCGCGATATCTGCAGGACATTCCCCTGCCTCCCAGCCTGCTTGCCAGCGACAGTCTGGACCAGGCGTTTGCGTTTCTGCAAGAGGCGTCAACATCCCTGATTATCCTGGGCACACCTGTCGCAGCCATTGCCCACACCTGTACTATTTTGCGCGAGCGCCTGCCACCTGCCGGCCTGCACACAACGCCTGTGCTGTGGACCTGCAAGGGATTCGAACAACAAACGGCGCGCCTGCCTCACGAAGTGGTGCAGGCCATTCTTGACGATATCGTCCCATATACAGGCGTGCTGTCCGGTCCCTCGTTTGCGCGTGAAGTGGCGCAGGGTCTGCCGGTTGCACTCACTGTGGCCAGCCGCCATGAGTGCGTCAGGGCACGCGCCACAGAAGCCCTGCATGCGGGCAATACCCGCATTTACCGAAGCCAGGACGTGGTCGGCGTTGAAGTGGGTGGCGCGATGAAAAACGTTATTGCGATTGCCTGCGGCATTGCCGATGGCCTGACACTAGGCATGAATGCACGTGCGGCGCTCATTACCCGTGGACTGGCTGAAATGAGTCGCCTGGGCCTGGCGCTGGGCGGCGAGGCCGCCACTTTCAGCGGGCTGACCGGGCTGGGCGATCTTGTCCTGACAGCAACCGGAGACCTGTCGCGTAACCGCCAAGTGGGTGTCGCGCTGGGCCAGGGTCAGGATCTGGAGGCGATCCTGTCCTCAGGAATGACCGCCGAAGGCGTTCGCTGCGCCCAGGCCGCCCTGACCCGCGCACGCGGGCTGAATATTGATATGCCTATCACGGAAGCCGTCTGCGCTGTGCTGTTCGACAAGGTATCCCCGCTACAGGCCGTATCCCGGTTGCTATCGCGCGAATCGCGCAGCGAATAGCGCAGTAGCTCCAGCGCCGTAGATCGGCGACGTTATGATCACATTTGCCATCAGGCTGCGTCGCCGGCTGCGCACATGCCTAACGTACGGCCCGCTTGATGGCGCTGACTGGCACCAGGGTCTCGCCCGCTGCATTTTGTCTTACCGGCTTGCACCAGGCGTGCCCGTACGCCACCTCTAATGACAAGCGCAATAAGCCATCTTCTGCGCGCCCGGCCTCCAGGGCCTCGCGAAGACGCCGGTACCATGCTCGTCCCTTGAGTCCGTCCCCACGCGCTTCGCTCGGATTACCACCCAGCCCGCGCACATCCTTGAGCAGCGCATCCACCGTGCGATAGGTCAACGTAATCACTTCCTGATCCATGACCGGATCCATAAAACCATTTTCCAGCAGGATGTCGCCGAAATCATGCATATCGACAAATTGCATGGTCTGAGTCTGGATACCCGCAGCCGCCACGGCGCTACGCACTTCGCGAAAGGTGCCAGGGCCAAGACAGGAAAACATGGCCAGACCGCTATTGCTCAGAACCCGACGCCATTCACGGATAACATCATGCGGTTGCTGATGCCAATGCAGCGCCAGATTGGACCAGACCATATCGACCGACTCAGCAGCCATGGGCATGGCCGCCATATCGGCCAGCGCGAAGGAAAAACCTTGCCGGCCCGTGAGTTTTTGTACGATAGACTTGAGCCCTTTGGGCACATACTGGCTCTGGCAATGTTCAATAAAGGGCGCACAATGATCCACACCAATGATTGACGCCTGCGGGTAGCGCGCCGCCAGCAGATAAAGCGCATTGCCGGGACCGCAACCGGCGTCCACGATCCGCTCGGGCGCCACTTTGATATAGCCCAGGCGGTCGATCATGCGCGTGGCGATTTCATCATAGAAAAAGCGCGCGTCTTGCAGCGTGCCACGGCGGGCAAACTGCTGACGAACATGCGTCATGTTGATGGGCAGCCGGGAAGCCGAATGAATTAGCTGGGACATTGGTATCACAAACCCGATTGATGCCAGAACTGCAATCTGGCAGATTATGCAATCTGCCATTGTAATGAAGGTGACCAGTCATGACTGCCGCCAGGCCGTTTTCCCCACGATTTTCCCATCTGCGCGCGCGCCTGCCCGCTGCCATCGGGGCCGCGTGTGCTCTGTGCAATGGCCCGGCGCCAATCGGGCGGCTCTGTCCCGGATGCTCGCGCGACGTGCAGCATTCCATGCGTCATCACCCGTGGCGCTGCGCCCGCTGCGCACTGGCACTGCCGGCGCCGGGCCCATGCCCGGACTGCGCCGAGCACAGGCCATTGCTGGAAAAAGTCATTGCCGCCTTTGACTATATTTACCCGGCAGACAGCCTGATTCTGCGCTATAAAAACGCCCGCCAGTTTCAGCTGGCCGCCGCTTTTGCGGCGCTGGCCGTTGATGCCATACAACTGGAAAGCCCGGGCGGCTCACCACCATGGCCTGCCCAGACCCCGCTGATCCCGATCCCTGGCAGTCAACGCTCGCTGCGAAGGCGTGGCTTTAACCCGGCCGGCGAGTTCGCCAGCCGACTGGGCCGGTTGTTAAACATGCCCGTGCTGCATTCACTGCTATACCGGGAACCCGACCATCTGAAGCAAAGTACGCTGAACCGCCGCCAGCGACGCGCCAATACCGCGCATCTGTATTATTGCGCTCGAAATATCCGTTTGCCGTACGCGGTTCTGGTGGATGACGTGCTGACCACCGGCAGCACACTCAATACCGCTGCCAGGGCACTGATCGCAGCTGGCGCACAGCAGGTAGCTGCCGTGGTCATTGCCAGAACGCCCTACGTCGCCCACGACGATCCCGACAATATGGGTTTGCCCGATAGCCTGTCAGCGCACGACCGATCAGACCACGACTGACTGCGAAGCTGCGCGATCAAGTGCACCCATCCGTCGCGCTTATGATTGTTGCCTGACCTGTTACAGCAAAGTCGGCGCTGATCTGGTGTCTGTCGAATTGGGGTTTTCCATTAATTTCTCAATAGTCGGGAATATGGTATTTGATTATTGAGAAATTAACGTTATTCTGCGTTTCTCTTCTTTTTTTCCAGCAGGGTCATGCTTTCTCAATCAGACAAAGGCGGCGCCGATCGCGCGCTTTATATTCTGTCGGTTTTCGCCAAAATCGAACGGCCAGTCACCGTGGCCGAGTTGATCACGCTTACTGGTTTGCCCCAGAGCACGCTTTACCGACAGCTGACATTACTGAAAAAGTGGGGGTTTGTTTTTGAATCACAGGGCCAATACATGCCCGGCCCCGGATGCCTGCCGCTGGCGTGGGGATTTAGTCAGTCGTCTTTTCTTTTGCAGCATGCACGCAGGGATATGCTGACCCTGTCCACCCAGACCGGTGAATCGGTCGGCATATTGGTTGCGCTGGATGCGATGGCGGTCTGCCTGGATATGGTCGAAAGCACAAATTCCCTGCGCTGTTCGTTCGTCAAGGGGCGCTCGCTGCCATTGGTCCGTGGGGCGTCAGCCAAATCGCTGCTGGCCTTTCTGCCTGCAGCCAAACAGCAGGTGATTGTGCAGGAAGCCGTACAGCAGAATTTGCTGACCAGCACGCAGGCTGAGCAATTGGCGACAGATTTGCACCAGATTCAGCAGCAAGGTTTTGCGGTATCGGAAGGCGAAGTAGACGACGGGGTCTGGGGCGTCAGCGCCCCGCTCTTTCAGCACAAACGGATCGCGCTTGGATCCATTACGCTGATGGCGCCCACTGCCCGGGCCCTGCCACGAAGTCAGCAACTGATTGACGCAACCGTAAAGGCTGCAGCCAATATTTCAACCACGCTTAAAGCGCTCCTGGTTTAACTCACGTGAAGGAACTTCCATGAAGACATTTTTTCTTACCAGTCTGCTGGCTCTTGGCC
>JBOIGK010000841.1:0-3615 GCA_050742695.1 Advenella sp.
CAGTCGATTCAATTGAAGATATATTGTCTGTTGACGGCATCGACGGTATTTTTATAGGCCGCGCTGACCTTGCCCTGTCCTTCGGGCTTGACGACCCGAAACACGCGCTCGTTACGCGCGCGACCGAGCACGCCATGAAAAGTGCCCGATCGGCCGGTAAAATTGCCGGCATCGCCGTTGGCAATGTCACGGAGCGAGATACCTATGCAGCACTAGGAGCTAACTGGATCGTCGTGGGGTCAGATCAATCCTTATTGCGGCAAGCCGCGCAAGCGGCGGCATCCTGCCAGGTCGTGTAATATAAAAGCGGCACTAGGTTTTCAAGAGAAACAATTAAAGACCGAGCCTGGATAAATCAAAATACGACATCAATTTTTGCAGGAATCTGTTTTGAGCTCATCGCAATCCGTTCGCTCCGTTGCGCGCGCCATCGGCTTATTACAGGCCATGAATCGTCAGCCCGTCTCGACTGTAGATATGCTGCACCTTCAGACCAGCCTACCCAAGCCTACCATCGTGCGTCTGCTGCGAACGCTCGAGGATCTGCAACTGGTGCGGCACGCGCCACAACACGGGGCCTATTATTTGACTTCGGAAGTCCGATCTTTGTCCACTGGATATCATAGTGAGCCTCAAATTGTGGAGGCCGCCATGTCGCTCATGGATGCAATGACGTTGAAGGTTAAGTGGCCAATGGCGATCGCCGTTTTTGAAGACAACGCGGTGGTGGTTCGCTACAGCACCATTCCGCTGTCTCCGCTGGCGCTTTTACATTCATCGATCAATATGCGTCTGAGTCTGGCTAGCCGGGCATTAGGACGCGTATATCTGGCCTTTTGTGGCAATGAGGAACAGGAAATTATAATTGACGCCCTCGCCCTCTCGAGTAATGCGGAAGATGCACCTGCTCGTGACCGGGTAGCCTTCCAGTCTTTACTCCAGGATATACGCAGCAACGGCTATGCTACACGAAGCAGGACAGTCCGGCCGGTGTCGCAAACGATCGCTGTTCCGATTCTCGTCCAAAACCGAGTCGTTGCCACAGTTGGCCTGACTTTTTTTTCGTCAGTCCTGACTGATAAAAAGGCGATTGCCACCTATCTTGCTGATCTGCAGGAACTGGCACGAAACGTGAGTACCCGCCTGCAGCAATTGGATAATCCGTCGCATAGCGAGGCACTATCCAACGCTAAGAACAGCTTGAAACCAAGATAAATAAGACATATGCAAAGCTCACGCTACTGAATGCGCTAGTACTTTGCTCAAAGCGTTACAGCAATCGGCTGCAATGCACATTCCACCCTGTGAAAAGACCAAATTGGGGGTTGGACAAACAATATTGCCAGAGGCACGATTGCGCTTGCACCGGTTGTTAATGACTTGTCGCAGAACCAGCCGCCGCTCCTGTTGTTGACCGCAAATTAACCAGATAGATGACGCCAGCGGTCACAAACAGCATAGCAGTCACGACCATTACCACCCCGATAAAGGCGTAATCAAACGAAGCGAAGGCAATCGACAGTAGCCGTTCGCCCTGCTCGGACGGCAGTTGCTCTGCAACCAGATGGGCCTGATCCAGGCTGTCGCGCACGACACCCGGCAGTAAAAAATCGGCGGGCAGTACCAATTTCATCGTATAAATCACAGACATGATACTGCCGAAGATAGTGACTCCCATCGCACCACCCAGTTCATAGGCCACCTCCTCTATTGAAGCTGCCATTCCTGCCCTGCTGGCCGGAGCGTTATTGATAATAGCCGTGGATGCGCCGGTGATGGCCGCACCCGCGCCAAAGCCAAAGACCGCCAGGGCTACTGACCACCATAGTATGGCGCCATCGAATAGAAACAGATAACAAAGCGAGCCGACACCCGAGACCAACAGTGAAAGCCATAGCAGGCGAGCCGTGCCCAGCTTTGGCTGCAGCGATCCCATGAGCGGTCCGGCAAAAAAGGCAGCAAGTGGAATCGGCAAAATTAACAAACCGGCCTGCAATGGCGAGTAACCGCTTACCAGTTGCAACCGCTGGCTAAAGACAAGTTCGAATCCAATGAGGGTCGCCGACATAACAGATGCGGTAATAACACCAAGCAGAAACTGTTTATTGCGAAACAAGCCAAGGTCAATCAAGGGGACCGCGCTGCGCTTTTGCCGACGTAAAAAAATGGTCAGAGCGCCAACGCCCAGGGCAAGCGTGATGACAAATGCAATCCAGTCAGCTTGCGGTTTTCCCAGCTCCTTGATCGCATAGGCCAGGCAAATCAAGGCAACCATGATTTGCCCGGAACTGATCAGATCCCATTCCCGCGTTTTATTACCCGGCCGCTTTTCCAAAACGCGTGCACCCACCACAAAGGCGAGCACGACCACCGGCACGTTGATCAGAAAGACCGAACCCCACCAGAAAAACTCCAGTAAAATACCGCCAACCACCGGCCCGAACGCGGCGCCGCCGGACGCGACGGCGGCCCAGATGCCAATGGCAAAGGCGCGTTCCTTATCATCCTCAAAGGTCAGACGAATAATGGACAATGTTGCCGGCATCATCATGGCAGCTCCCACGGCAAGCAATACACGGCTTGCGATCAGCACTTCGGAGCCAGGCGCGAAGGCGGCAACCACCGATGCCACCCCAAACACCAGCAAACCGTTGAGAAAAAGTTGCTTGTGTCCCAGGCGATCACCCAGCGTACCCAGGCCAGGCAGCAGACCGGCAACCACCAATGGATAGGCATTGATGATCCACAGCTTCTGTGAAGCACTGGCCTGCAGATCATGCGTCAGACGCGGCAAGGCCGTGTAAAGCACCGTCAGGTCAATGACAATAAGAAACAGGGCGCTGGAAACAATAGCCAGTATTAGCCACCGGCTATGTGAATGTTTGAGGGTTGCTGTCATGATGAAAAATCCGTTCACGCCGACGACCATGAGTAAAGGCCCGGCGCATTGCGAGTCACATATCAGATAGCATCAACGCGTACGTTCGATCCTGACCGATATGTTTGCTCTGTATGGAATCAATTTATTCCTTGTGGGAATCAAGGGATGTACTATAATATAAATCCATACGTATGGAAAATAATTATTGACATGAAACAAAACAAACCACAAACTGCGGGCAGGCCGCGTTCAATTGACCGAGAAAAGTTGCTGGATATAGCAGAGAAAATTGTTGCGCAACATGGTGCTGCCGGTCTGACAATGGACGCGCTGGCTCGGGCTGCGAATATTACCAAGGGCGGCGTACAGTATTGTTTCGGTAATAAGGAGGGCCTGATCAAGGCGATGATCATGCGCTGGAGCGATCATTTTGATGCCGAGGTTGCGCAGGCAGCAGGCGGCAATACTGACGCGCTCGCGCATGTACGTGCCCACATAAAGGTTACCCGAGAGGCCGATGTACAGGATGAGTCACGTTTTGCCGCCATGCTTGCCGGGCTCATTCCGAACTCTGACCAGTTGGCCGAAACTCGCGCCTGGTACGCCAGACAATTGCAGGGACTGGATTTTTCCACCGAACAAGGACGCAATGCCCGGCTGGCCTTTATCGCCAACGAAGGCGCCTTCCTGCTTCGCAGTTTTAACTTCTTTGATCTATCGCCACAGGCATGGCA
>JBOIGK010000842.1:0-2296 GCA_050742695.1 Advenella sp.
TGGATTCCATGCCGGAGACGGCTGAAAACGTCGCGGACGACTTCAAGATCTCTCGTGCCGATCAGGATGCATTTGCATTGCGCAGCCAGCAGCGTGCGGCAAAATCCATTGCCGATGGCGTTTTCAAGGAAGAGATCATTCCCGTGAGCGTCCCTCAGCGCAAGGGTGATCCGGTTGTTGTTGATACGGACGAGCATCCGCGTGCAACGACGCCAGAAGCGCTTGCCAGGCTCAAGGGTGTCGTGCGCCCCGATGGCAGCGTCACAGCGGGCAATGCTTCGGGTGTCAATGATGGTTCCTGCGCCGTGCTGCTGGCCTCAGATGAGGCGGTCAAGAAATATGGCCTCAAGCCCAAGGCGCGCGTAGTTGGGATGGCCGTGGCCGGTGTGGCGCCTCGTATCATGGGCGTGGGTCCTATCCCCGCGGTGCGCAAAGTGTTGGAAAAAACCGGTCTGACAATCGAACAGATGGATGTCGTTGAGCTGAACGAGGCTTTTGCCGCACAGGCACTGGCAGTGACTCGTGATCTGGGCCTGTCAGATGATGCTGCGCATGTGAACCCGAATGGTGGTGCGATTGCTCTGGGTCACCCCCTGGGTGCGTCAGGTGCGCGTCTGATAACGACAGCCATGTATCAATTGCAGCGTACCGGCGGCAAGTATGCCTTGTGCACCATGTGTATTGGTGTTGGCCAGGGCGCTGCTGTCATCATCGAACGCGTGTAATGTATGTTCGACCAGTGTGTTGGCGTGGCGGGGGCTGACCCCCGACATTGCTGAAGGCATGCTGAGGTGAATACATATATTGGTAAATAAAAAAGGCTGGGCAACCTAGATTGCCCAGCCTTTTTTAATGGAAAAACTGCCGTTTAATGCCCCAGGATTTTCGACAGGAAATGCTTGGCTCGATCGGAGCGTGCTTCCTGGTTGTCGAAAAATTCTTCCTTGTTGCAATCTTCAACAATCTGGCCCGCGTCCATGAAGATAACGCGGTCTGCCACTTTGCGGGCAAAGCCCATTTCGTGAGTCACCACCATCATGGTCATGCCTTCCTTGGCCAGATCTACCATGACATCGAGCACTTCATTGACCATTTCAGGGTCAAGCGCCGATGTGGGTTCATCGAACAGCATGGCCATGGGGTCCATGGCCAGCGCGCGCGCAATGGCCACACGCTGTTGCTGTCCGCCGGAGAGTTGGCCTGGGAACTTGTCCTTGTGTTCGATCAGGCCGACGCGATCCAGCAGCTTGCGGCCACGTTCCATCGCTTCGTCCTTGGATCGATCCAGAACCTTGACCTGTGCCAGCGCCAGATTTTCCATGACGGAAAGGTGCGGGAACAGTTCGAAGTGCTGGAACACCATGCCAATTTTGGAGCGCAGTTTAGGCAGATCTGTTTTCGGACTGCCCACCGAGACCCCATTGAAGAAAATCTCGCCCTTCTGGAAGGGCTCCAGGCCGTTGGCCGTCTTGATCAGTGTGGATTTGCCTGAGCCCGACGGACCGCAAACCACCACAACTTCACCTTTGTTGATTTCGGTTGTGCAATCGGTCAGAACCTGGAATTTTCCATACCATTTACTAACGTTTTTAAATTCAATCATAGCCATGGAGAAATACCTTATCGAATAATCGTCAAACGCCGATCGATCACTTTGACCAGACGAGAGCAAACTAAAGAGATGACAAAATAGATAACCGCTGCGAATATGTACAGCTCAACTGGGCGACCGGTAATGTCGGCGTTGATGCGGGCCATACCCAGCAGGTCATTCAGTGACAGTACGGTCACCAGAGACGTATCCTGGAAAAGAACAATCATTTGCGTGAAAATCACAGGCAGCATATTGCGGAAAGCCTGCGGCAGCACGATCAGTCGCATTACCTGAAAATAACGCAGTCCGAGCGCATAGCCTGCACCCACCTGCCCGCGGGGGATAGACTGAATGCCGGCGCGCATGATTTCGCAGAAATAAGCGGCTTCAAATAGCGCGAAGGTAATCAGTGCGCAGGTAAACCCGTTCAGTGGCCGCGAGACCAGCCTGGCCGATTCGTTACCGTCTATATAGGTTGCCCACATGAAATCGATCCAACCCAGGATATACGGCACCAGGAAAAAGAACCAGAACAGGATCAGGATCAGTGGCAGTGAACGCATTATGTTGACGTAGGAGCCGGCGAACCAGCGGAAAATCTTGATGGACGACAGGCGCATCAACGCCGACATTACCGGTCGCCCAGTTGAGCTGTACATATTCGCAGCGGTTATCTATTTTGTCATCTCTTTAGTTTGCTCT